>SSHE01000040.1 GCA_008017315.1 Acinetobacter sp. | reverse complement strand
TGTAAGTCTAGCATCTTTTTCCGCAATAAAAACAAAAGTTGCCATACGTCCAGTTTTTGCCTGACGGCGATAAGAATAAAACTGCTCTGCTTCGGCAAAACTACACCGATCACCACCTGTTATTGATACCACATCCAATGCTTGTAATTTCTTACGAGCAATGCCATATAAATCTGCCAAAAACTTACTGTTATCCTGAGCAATAAAATCCTCTGCAAAATCCGTATGCTGTGCCACAAACTCCGCTTTTACTTCTGTTCCGACTTCAAAATGTGCCTGACTAATCGCCGCCCCCATCCATGCATAGACAGGTTGGGTTTGCATTTTGGCAATCGTGGCTTCGATAATGCCATGTGCCAATCCACGCCAACCAGCATGCAGGCACGCCACTTCCGTACCATTAGCATTACTCATCACAATCGGCAAACAATCGGCCGTCATCATCATCAGTGCTACGCCTTGTTGCTGCGTCACCAGACCATCACCATCCTGCAACTGCACATTCGGTACAGCATCGACAATATAGGCCGTAGTGCTATGGGTTTGATTGAGCCACTGCAATCGAGTTGCCCCAAAAGGCTGTAATCGTTGTAATAATTGCATCCGCTTTTGCTGTACGACCTGTGCATCATCTCCAACATGCAAGCCAAAATTTTGTTGTCCAAAAATTTCGCCCTGTACATCGATTTCTTGATCCTTATCGACCATGGCAAAGGTTTGTCCTGCAAAAACCTGTATAGGTAAACCTATTGCTGCCTGCCAGTATGGGGCGTGCTGAAAATCCATGATTTAAGCCTTTTCTTCCTGTTGTAGTAAGGCAACCAGTTGGGCAAAATCCGCTGTCCATTCTGCTTCAAATTCCATTTCTTCACCTGTCACAGGATGCACCAATCCCAAAAATCGAGCATGTAAGGCTTGTCGTTTAAACTGTTGTAAATATTCCGATAATTCTGTAGATACCCCTCTAGGCAGTTTTAAACGGCTATATGTTGGGTCGCCAAGCAAAGGATGACCAATATGAGAAAAATGCACTCGAATCTGATGGGTACGCCCTGTTTCCAGTTGTGCCTGTACCAGTGTGTAATGTGTAAAACGTTCCACCACATTATAATGCGTAATGGCTTCTTTACCACCATTGACCACCGCCATTTTGGTACGTTCGGCAGGGTGACGTTTAATCGGTGCATCTATCGTCCCACCTGCGATAATCCGTCCGTAACACACCAAATCATAAAGACGATACACCGATTTATCGGAAAGTTGTTTGGTTAAATCATGCTGGGCTTCAAGGGTTTTCGCCACCACCAGCAAGCCACTGGTGTCTTTATCAATCCGATGTACCAGACCTGCTCGTGCCAGCTCACGAGATTTGGGATAATGATACAGCAAGGCATTGACCAGTGTTCCCGATGGATGACCAGCACCAGGATGCACCACCATACCCACAGGCTTATTAATCACCAAAATAGCCTCATCTTCATACACGATATCCAACGGAATATTTTCAGGCTGATTCAACATTTGTGCTACCAATTGCACATCGAGTGTCATCAACTCATTGCCATCGCTGCGGGCTTTGGGTTTGACCTTGTGACCATTCACCAACAGATCACCGTCCGTCATCCAACTTTTCAGCTTTTCACGGGAAAAATCATCCCAAACCTGTGCCGCAATCTGATCAAAACGCTGTCCAAGGTAACGCTCATCCAATTGACATTGCCGCTGAATATGCGTAGCTTGCGTCAAGGAATGTTGCTCCAGCTCATCAAAGTCCTGTTGAGCTTCATTTAATGTAGATTTTTGTGCAGATTGTGTGGAAGTCATTTGCTCATATTTCAATAAAAATGGTTTAATAAGCACATTGTAACACTTCAGACAAAATCAAGAATATTGATATGCTGATAAATTTTTGTAGCTGATCACCCATCATGACATCGAGGAGTTTTTATGTCTCTACCACGTTTGAATATTTTGGTGCTGTCTTTATCCGTAGGCATCGCTTCTGTCATGGTAGGATGTAGCAGCAATCCGAAAAAAGTCACCGATACAGGGCCAAAATCCAGTGAACAGGCGTATTATCAAAAAGCGACCGTTGCACTGCAAAAGGGTCGCTATGATGAAGCTCTAAAACAACTCGAAGCGATCGACACCTATTTCCCTACAGGTCAATATACCCAACAGGCACAGCTTGATTTGTTGTACACACGTTTTAAACAAAGCGATTTTGCAGGCGTTGTGGCATTAGCTGACCGTTTTATCCGTCTGAATCCACAGCATCCACAAGTCGAATATGCTTACTATATTCGTGGGGTTGCCAATATGGAGCAAAACTATGATGGTTTATTACGCTACACCTCGCTCAAGCAAGCACATCGTGATGTTAGCTATCTCAAAGCTGCCTACCAGAATTTTACCGATTTTATTCAACGCTTCCCAAGCAGCAAATATGCCGTTGATGCAGCACAACGTATGAAATTTATTGGCAATGAACTTGCCGAAAATGAAATGAGTGCTGCACGTTTTAATATAGAACGTAAAGCATGGGTTGCTGCGATTCAACGGGCAAGATGGGTCGTCGAATATTACCCACAAACACCACAGATTCCAGAAGCCATTGCGACGCTGGTATATAGTTACCAGCAACTTGGTGACAAAGACTCTGCCAAGCAATATACCGCATTATTGCAAGCCAATTACCCACAGCTCATCAAATCCAATGGTGAAGTGAATCTCTGGGCAGCACGTCATCAAGGCAGTTTATTCAACAGATTTACACTCGGGATTTTGGGACGTTCTTCTGGCTCAGCCGAAGTTAAAAATGGCGAAGTCATGATTCAGGATGAACAGCCAACCCACTGGTTAAACCGCCTCAGTTTTGGTGTATTCGATCAAGATGATACAGCCCCTCCAACTGATGAAAAACCTTAAACTTTGGACGTGTCTGGGCAATATTGAGCATCTTAATTGATGCTCAATGCTTTTTAGAATAGGTAATTTCGCTATGGCAATCCCACAACATACCATTGACCAAATCCTTGATCGAATTGATATCGTGGATCTGATTGGGCAGAGAGTCAAGCTAAAGAAATCAGGCAGAACCTATTCTGGCTGTTGTCCTTTTCACCAAGAAAAATCCCCCTCTTTCCATGTCTATCGTGAAAAAGGTTATTATCACTGTTTTGGTTGCCAAGCGAACGGTAATGCACTCAAATTCCTGATGGAGCTGGAAAATCGCCGTTTTATTGATGTACTCAAAGATTTGGCACAGCAAGCAGGCATAGAGCTACCGAAACAGGATTCCGACAACAAAAAAACTTCATATCAACGCAGTCAAGTTCAACCACCCTCACCGCAACCGCCTGCCCCCCAGTCGATACCGTTTGAACATATTGATGACACCCCCATTATAGATGCACACCCTTTTGAACAGACGACAAACTTTCAATTAGATGATTTTTATACTGATTTTTCAAGTGATACCGTACAACAGGAAGTTAGCCTGTATGATTTACTCGAACAAGTTACCCAGTATTACCAGCAACAATTACAACATGCACCTCATGCACAAAATTATTTTCAAAATCGCTCTTTAACCGAAACAACCCTCACCGCATGGCGATTAGGTTATGCACCTGCAGGATGGCAACATTTGGAAGAAGCTTTCCCACGAGATATTGAAGGTCTAAAAATCCTCGGTCTAGTGCGAGAGAAAGAAAAAGGCGGTACATTTTGCCTATTGCGAGAACGTGTCATTTTCCCCATCCGTGATAGCAAGGGGCGTGTCGTTGGTTTTGGCGGGCGTGCACTTAATGATGACATCAAACCCAAGTACATTAACTCACCAGATTCCGAAGTCTTCCATAAAAATCAGCTGCTCTATGGTCTATATGAAGGACGCAAAAGCAAAGCCGAACATTGGCTTATGGTGGAAGGCTATATGGATGTGATTGCCTTGCATCAAGCAGGGATTACAGGGGCAGTCGCCACACTAGGAACAGCCAGCAATAGCGAACATTTAAACCTACTCTTTAAACAAAACTCCAGACTTACACTCGCCTTTGACGGTGATAGTGCAGGTCAAAAAGCCGCATGGCGAACACTGGAAATCGCCCTACCCTTATTACACGATGGTAGAGAACTACGCTTTTTCATCCTGCCTGAACAGCACGACCCCGATTCATTGATACAACACATTGGCTTTGAACAATTTCAGCAACTTCTTCAACAGGCACCGCTATTATCCGATTTTCTTTATGCTCAGCTAAGCAAACGCTATGACAGCAAAACCCCTGAAGGTAAAGGTATGCTGATGGCAGAATTACGTCAGTTAAGTGAACAACTCCCCAATGGCTCATACAAATATCTACTTGCACAATCCTTTCGTGAGCGTCTCGGTTTTGGGCGAAAATCCTTTGAACAAACCTTACAAGACAGAGATTTAAGTTTTACTCGTCTTGACCGCCATGCCTTACTGATTGCATTGCTCAGTCATTACCCTGTGCTATTTCCACAATTTGAAATGCTTCGAGCATATACTGCACCACATTCAACATTGGGGCGTTTTCTGGCAACACTCAATCATATCTATGAGCAACTGCCCACAGATATGGAAGCCAGTCGAGTCTTTACTTTAGGTGCATGTCATCAACTACAACCGCAGATTTTACCGATTCTAAACGCCATTAATTTAAATGAATTACAGATTGAAAATCCAGAAGAACTCGACAAACACGCACAAACCTTATTTATCTCTTTAAAATACCAATATCTTAAACAAAAAATCAAAAAACCAGCATCGATACAGGAAGCAAAAAATTTAATGCAACAATTACACGAAATTACCAAGCAACTTAGCAGTACAACGATTAATCAAATCTATTAACTGCAAAATCAACAATTACTTACCCTCCCTTTCCCATCCAAGTTGGACACTTTAATAAACTTATATGTAAATTAAAGTGTCACTTCACTTGGACAAAAATTAAAAATTACTCGATTGTTTACCTCGTTTTTTCGCATAAATTCACCTTTCAAATTGAAAACATGGGAATGGTGAACAATTTGATCTATACTCAAACCAATTAAATCTTCATACATATCATCGATCTTGTAAGGTTTACGTGGTCGAGTTCTTTTGATCTCTATACGTTTTTTCCAATTCACGATGCTATTTTTATCAATTTTAAAGTAATCTGCAACTTCTCGAATGGAATAACATTCGTTGAGTCTTGCTAAAACTTTCTTTCAGTAATGTTCTGAATAGCTCATAGAATTAACATACTATATTTTATGCGTTTTTACTATATCAGATTAACGAAAGGATTCGTATATTTGATGGCAGTGATTGACTGGTACAGTCGTTATGTCTTGAACTGGTCATTAAGTACCACACTAGAAGCAGATTTCTGCATTGCTGGGATTGGTGATTTATTGGCACAGGGCAAACGCTGTGAAATCTTCAATACAGACCAAGGTGTACAGTTTACCACCCCACGCTTTACACAGCCTTTGCTGGATCACGCTATTCAGATCAGCATGGATGGTAGAGGTAGAGCATTGGATAATATCTTTGTTGAGCGGTTATGGCGTACGGTGAAGTATGAACATGTTTACTTGCATGAATTTCAAACAGTGGCTGAAGTGAAAGC
>SSHE01000024.1 GCA_008017315.1 Acinetobacter sp. | reverse complement strand
TGCCCCATCACCACATAAGGAATACGAGCATTTTTCTAAACACCTGCATTCATCTGACTGGGTGCAGTCGGTTGATCGGGTAGATTGTTGGAGGTGCTGGTAAAACGACCTGAGCGGTTTAAGTCACTGGTGATAATTGGAAAAATAGTGTGGTCACTGGCAAAGGGAACAACCGCAATTTGTGGGGCTTGCTCTGGTGCTTTGGCGATCTCAAGGTGTAATTGGGCAAAGCTGTTTTGCATGTAGAGTGGACTACATGCAATGAGTACAGCGAATCCTAAATGTTTGACTTTCAAATCCATCATCTCGTTGATTCTATAAAATTGATTTTGAAACAGTTTAAAAATACTGCTATGTTTTAACAAGTCTTTAGAAAAAATACTAGGCATACTATGTAAAACATCATTACATTTTGCGACTGGGTTTTAGCTCAGATATGGTCGAATCATAGTGAAAATGATTGATTTTCAATTATTCTGCGGTAAATGTTGATGTGAATGTTCTAGCTTCTCGTCGTGCATCGGAATCCTCAGGCATAGGATAGGGTGCAGCAGCACGAACTGCCGCGTCAACGGATGCTTTCACATTGGCATCACTGGAACTCACCAGCACTGATAAGACTTGTCCACTATCAGAAAGTGTGACACGAGCAGTGGCTTTTGTGCCACTTGTTCCCATCGGTGGATTCCAAGTACGTTTGATTTTGTTTTCAAAATCTCGTTTGGCATTTGAAGCAATTTTCTTGGCTTCGGCTTTTTTATTTGCTGCACTTTCTTTGGCTTCACGTTCAGCTTTGGCTTGTGCTTCGGCTGCTGCTTTGGCTTTTGCATCTGCATCAGCTTTACGTTTGTCTTCAGCAGCTTTGGCTTTTGCATCGGCATCGGCTTTGCGTTTATCAGCTGCTGCCTTGGCTTTAGCGTCTGCATCCGCTTTACGTTTATCCGCATCGGCTTTGGCTTTTGCATCTGCATCAGCTTTACGTTTGTCTTCAGCAGCTTTGGCTTTTGCGTCAGCCTCGGTTTTACGTTTATCCGCATCGGCTTTGGCTTTTGCGTCTGCATCCGCTTTACGTTTATCAGCTGCTGCCTTGGCTTTTGCATCTGCATCAGCTTTACGTTTGTCAGCTGCTGCCTTGGCTTTTGCGTCTGCATCCGCTTTACGTTTATCAGCTGCTGCCTTGGCTTTTGCGTCGGCATCGGCTTTGCGTTTATCAGCGTCGGCTTTGGCTTTAGCGTCGGCATCGGCTTTGCGTTTATCAGCGTCGGCTTTGGCTTTAGCGTCTGCATCAGCTTTACGTTTATCTTCGGCAGCTTTGGCTTTAGCGTCGGCATCGGCTTGACGTTTTTCTTCAGCAGCTTTAAGTTGTTTGGTTTCTTCTACACTTGGCTGTGGTGGTGTCACAGGTTCAAGGTTAATTTCTTTAGGTGTTGCGGCAATCTCGGGTGCTTCGGTCACAGGAGCTTCTTTTTCTGTTGGTGCTTCGGTTTGCTCTTGTAAAGGCATATCTTGCTGTAATTGTTTGAGTTGTTCAGGTGTAATCAATATGGTTTTGATGGGTTCAGATTTGGGTAAAGGTGTATCTGCAAAACATGCCAAACCTACAATAACAATCGCATGCATTCCTAGCGTAAAAGCTATCGCAAGTGGTTTTTGTTTAAACTTCGGTGCTTGATGACGCATAGCGATATAAACTTATTTTAAAGGTTGTGTGACTAAGCCAACTTGTTTTAAACCGACTTGTTGTAACGCTGACATGAGCTGCATGACTTCACCATAAGCGATTTTTTGGTCACCCGCAATCATGACATGAATATCAGGATTCTGCTGATAGGCTTGAATCAGAATATTTTGAATGTCTTCAAGTTGCAATTGTTGGTCTTTTTCGGCATTTCGCTTTAAGGAAAATTGACCTTGCTGGTCAATATTCACCGTGTAAATATCGTGTGTATTCACGCTACCTGAGTTTTGCTGTTGTGATTTGGGTAAATCAACATTGACACTACTGGTAATCATGGGGGCAGTGACCATAAAAATCACCAAAAGCACCAGCATCACGTCAATATAGGGAACGACATTCATATCACTTTTGAGTGGTTTTTTGATGCGAGTAAAGCGACTTGAGCGAGCCATGAGTTAGTTTTCCAAGTCTGGTGCAAGCGCCTGACGTTGCAAACGGGCGGTCATTTCTTCGGCAAACAGGGCACGTTCTTCGTATAAGGCTTCGCTTTTGGCAGTAAAATGGTTAAATGCCAAGACCGCAGGAATCGCAGCAAATAGACCAATGGCAGTGGCAATCAAGGCTTCGGCAATTCCTGGTGCGACAGTGGCAAGAGTCACTTGCTCGGCACTGGATAGTCCAATAAATGCAGTCATAATGCCCCAAACTGTACCAAATAAACCGACATACGGTGCAACAGAACCAATACTTGCGAGTGTACTTAATCCGCCTTCAAGTCCTGCTTGCTCACGAGATAGACTCACCCGAAGAATACGTTCAGTACCTTCTATGCTTTGTGCTAAACTCGCTTGGCACTTTTCTAATTTTAAAAATTCAGTGTAGCCGTCATGAAAAATATTTTCTGTACCCATACGGTTGTGTTTGGTTTGGGCATTTTTCAATAAAGTTGGAAATTCTGCACCTGACCAAAAAATTTTATCAAATTGAATATCTTGTCGTTTGGCTTGTTTAAAATTCATAGACAGTTTGGCAATGAGATACCAACTTAATATAGATGCCAAAAGTAATAATATCATGACGAGTTGTACGACAATGCCTGCATGTAAAATCAGGTCAATGATATTTAAGGATGGTGGAGTAGTGGTTGGCATAGTGAGAAGTACCAAAAGTTTTTAATTGTGTTGGAGTTGTTCCAAAATCATTGTACGGAGATTTTCTGGGAGTTTGCGAGGTCGCATGTCGGTGGACAGACAAGCAATGGTCACTTCGCCAGAAGCCAGCAGTATTTCATCACGATATATGTGCTGTATCAAGCAAAAAGACGCTGATTTGCAAGAAATTACACGAGCGGTCACTGTCACCAAATCATCCATCACAATCGGTTTAATATATTTCACCGAAATCTCATGGACAACGAAGATAAAATCCTGCTGATGCCAGTAATGTTCAAAACCTAATGCTCGTAACCACTCGGTGCGAGTGCGTTCCATGTATTTGATATGATTGGCATGATAGACAATGCCACCTGCATCGGTATCTTCGATATAGACACGGATGGGAAATTTAAAAGTGCTTGCCATGTGATAAAAACCAGTTTTTAGACTTGTGTGGATTGTAGGGGATATTGTTCTGATTAAAGGTAGGAAAATGGTAATAGATGTTAAGTTTTCGGAGTATTAAATTTTTGACATAAAAAAACCAGCATAAGCTGATTCTTTATTTTTTAACACCATTATAAAAATGGTGCCCGAGGCCAGACTCGAACTGGCACGCTTTGTGGGCGGGGGATTTTAAATCCCCTGTGTCTACCGATTTCACCACTCGGGCATGCACGCCATCATAGAGGAGGCGTGTGCAGTTGGCAAGAGTTAAAAAGCGAGTTTGTTTTTTTTTCAAGCGATGATACGGATAAATTTAATCCTCATCATCGTCACTGCTATCCATACCCAACTCTTTCAATTTGCGTGTTAGGGTGTTGCGTCCCCAGCCTAATAATTCAGCTGCATGGCGTTTACGTCCTTTGCTGTATTGTAGAGCAGCTTCTATTAAACTACGCTCGAATAACGGTGCTGCACTATCTAAAATTTTCATTTCTCCATTTTGCAATTTTTGCATGGCCCATTGTTTTAAAATGCTATCCCACGATTGCATCGATGGTTGATTGGAAAAACCAGAAGGTGGGATGGTTGGTTGGGTGACAGGTGTGGTCACTGCTTGAAGGGTGATTTTATTGTCAATGAGCTGCTGTTTGAGCTCAATGGGTAAATCATCAGGATAAATTTCCTGACCTGTCACCATGACGGTCAGCCAACGACAGATATTTTCCAGTTGGCGGACATTGCCTTGCCATGGCAGTTGTTTGAGATAGCTGAGTGTTTCTGGTTTAAGGGTTTTGGGGCTTACCGCAAGTTCTTTGGCGGCACGAGCAAGGAAATGTTGTGCTAGCATGGGGATATCTTCGCTACGATGTGCCAGTTTTGGAATATGAATCCGAATGACATTGAGGCGATGATATAAATCTTCACGGAATTTACTGGCTTCTACCAATTTTTCCAAATCCTGATGGGTAGCTGCGATAATACGTACATCGACTTTGACGGGAATATGTCCGCCAACACGGTAAAACTCACCATCTGCCAGTACCCGTAATAAACGTGTTTGGGTTTCAAATGGCATATCACCAATTTCATCCAAAAATAATGTACCGCCATTGGCTTGTTCAAAACGCCCTTGACGTTGGCTATTTGCTCCCGTAAATGCTCCTTTCTCATGTCCAAATAATTCTGTTTCAATCAAATCTTTTGGAATTGCTGCCATGTTGAGTGCAATAAAGGCTTTGCTACTGCGTGGAGAGTGGTGGTGTAGTGCATGAGCAACCAATTCTTTGCCTGTGCCTGATTCACCATTGATTAAGACAGTGATATTGGATTGTGACAGGCGACCAATGGCACGAAAGACTTCCTGCATGGCAGGGGATTCACCAATAATTTCGGCTGAAGGTGAAATTATGTTAGTTTTGGGGCTTTGCTGTTGTTGTAATTTGGTGCTGTGCAAAATGGCACGATTGACCAGTGTTAAGGCTTCATCGATATCAAATGGTTTGGGTAAATATTCAAAAGCCCCTGTCTGGTAACTGGATACCGCAGACTCCAAATCTGAATGTGCAGTCATAATGATGACAGGAAGCTGAGGATGCTGCTGTTTTACTTTGCCGAGAAAATTGAGACCATCCATACCGGGCATACGAATATCAGAGAGAATCACATCGGGTTGGTCGCTGGCGAGTAAATCCAGTGCGACATGTGCCTGTTCGAAACTGGTCACATCAAACCCTTCTTCTTTAAAGGTTTTTTCGAGTACCCAACGCATAGCACGGTCGTCGTCAATGACCCAAACTTTATGGCGTATCATGATTTATTCTCCCAGATAAAATAGATGCTAAAAATGGTGCGTCCAACTTCGGAATGGCATTCAATCATGCCTTGATGCTGACGCATGATATTCTGTGCGATGCTTAAACCTAGTCCTGTACCTTTGGCACGTCCTGTAACCATTGGATAAAAAATGGATTCCAAAAGCTCAGCAGGAATCCCAGGACCGTTATCCTCAATATCGATACGGATCGCACTACGATGATTCACCCCATGAATCGTCACTTGACGCTGAATACGCGTTCTAAAAATTAATTGTGGCTGGTGCTGTGTTTGTGCAAAAAAATCCTGATTTTCGGTCATGGATTGAATGGCATTGACACTGATATTTAAAATCACTTGAATCAATTGATCACGGTCAGCAATCACATCGGGTAACGACAGGTCATAGTCACGTTGTACAGGAATCTGATTGTTGGTTTGGCTTAAAATGAGTGTGCGTACTCGTTCTAGCGGTTCGTGGATATTGATGGATTCGTAATGTGGCAATTGCCTAGAGCCTAGCATGGTGTCGGCAAGTGCTTTCAATCGATCCACTTCATTGATAATAATATCGGTATATTCATGAATACGTGTATCTTTGATTTTGCGTGCCAAAAGTTGGGTTGCACCACGAATACCTGCCAAAGGGTTTTTAATTTCATGGGCAACGCCACGAATGAGCTGGCGTGCAATCTGATGCTGTTGATCCAGCAATTCTTCTTTGGAAATTCTTAATAAACGGTCAATGGGTTGAAATTCGATGAGTAATAATGGTGCAGATGGTACGGCTGCGATCGGGTTAAATAGAGATACGGTATAATCAACGGAACGGTCTTTTAAACCGACATTTAAAACAGCTTCACGATGCGTATAAGGTTGTCCCGATTGCAGGGTTTTATGTAAAGTTTGTTCGAGGTCGATATGGCTTTCTCTTAGGCTGATGAGTTGGGTAATCGGTTGATGTAGGATGCGTAGCAGGCTCATTTCAAACAAGTTTTCACATGATGAATTCATATAGTGTACTGTCAGGTCAGCATTCACTAATACGACTGCGGTGGTGAGGTGATCTACAATGGCTTTGTAGTCAATTGTGGTGCGTACATTCATAAATTATGACTTCCAGCATTTCTCATTGCATCATTTTTGCTGATGATTACGCCTTATAAGCAAAAAATGCACCAATTCTGAATGCGTGAGTAGGTTTTTTGGTAAAATGTGTGCTAAATAGTTTATTTGATGTAAATTTATACATAAAATATATGTAGGTTGATATAAGTAGAATAAAGGTAAAATATGATATTTGCACTATTTTAGTTCGTTTTTGTATGTGTTTTATGAGTGCACCAAAATTTATCAGCATTTTGCCTTGTCGCTTTGACTATTTTTCTGTGTCAAAACGCCTTACAATATGCCGATTGTTAGGAGTGTTGTGTAAATGAAATCCCCCAAAGTAGGCTTTGTTTCTTTAGGTTGTCCTAAAGCACTGGTTGATTCTGAGCGTATTTTAACGCAATTAAGAACCGAAGGTTATGAAGTAGCACAAGATTATGCTGGTGCAGATCTGGTTGTGGTCAATACCTGTGGTTTTATCGAATCGGCAGTACAAGAGTCTTTGGATGCGATTGGGGAAGCCATTCATGAAAATGGTAAAGTTATTGTGACAGGTTGTTTGGGTAAGGATGAGGCAAAAATCCGTGATATGCACCCCAGTGTATTAAAGGTCACGGGGGCGGCAGCTTATCAGGATGTGATGGAGGCTGTGCATGAATATGTACCGCCACCACCGAAGCATAATCCATATATCGACCTTGTTCCTGAGCAAGGCATTCGTTTAACTCCAAAACATTATGCTTATTTAAAAATTTCTGAAGGCTGCAACCATCGTTGTACGTTTTGTATCATTCCAAGTCTGCGTGGTGATTTGGTTTCTCGTCCCATTAGTGATGTAATGAATGAAGCACAAGCATTGAAGCGTGCAGGTGTGAAAGAGGTTTTGGTGATTTCGCAAGATACCTCGGCGTATGGTGTGGATACCAAATATAAACTCGATTTTTGGAATGGTCAGCCATTAAAAACCAAATTTTATGATATGTGTGAAGCGTTGGGGCAGCTTGGGATTTGGGTGCGTTTGCATTATGTTTATCCTTATCCGCACGTGGATGCGGTGATTGATTTGATGGCACAAGGCAAGATTCTGCCTTACTTAGATATTCCTTTTCAACATGCCAGTCCGCAAGTGTTAAAGAACATGAAGCGACCAGCCCATAGTGAAAACACCTTAGAACGTATTAAAATTTGGCGTGAGAAATGCCCGAATTTGGTGCTACGTTCAACCTTTGTGGTGGGTTTTCCTGGCGAAACAGAAGAAGATTTTGTCTATTTGCTGGAATGGCTCAAACAAGCACAATTGGATCGGGTAGGTTGTTTTACTTATTCAGCCATTGAAGGTGCGGTTGCCAATGATTTGCCAGATCATGTGCCAGAAGAAATTAAACAACAACGCTTTGAGCGATTTATGCAAGTGCAGCAAGAAATTTCTGCCGCCAAATTGCAAAAGCGTATTGGTCAAGTCATGACAGTATTGGTGGATGAGCTGGAAGAAGAATATCCAGTAGCGGTCGCGCCTCCTATGCCGATGCACCTGAAATTGATGGTCATGTGTTTGTTGAAGATATAGACCGTACCACCATCAAAGCAGGGGATTTACTGCAAGTCGAAATTATCGATGCTGATGAATACGATCTATTTGCCAAATTAATTAAAATTGTATAGTTCAACTGTTTTGGAGCAAACTCATGAGTGAAAAAAGTCCACGTTATTCACGTATCTTGTTGAAGTTGTCAGGTGAGGCGTTGTCAGGTAATCGTGACATGGGGATTGATGCTACGGTGCTGGATCAAATGTCCTTGGCCATTGCTCATCTGGTTGGGCTAGGTGTGCAAGTGGGTATTGTCGTGGGCGGTGGTAATCTCTATCGTGGCAGTCAATTGCAAAAAGATGGTCTGGTTGGACGAGTGACAGGCGATCAGATGGGTATGTTAGCCACTGTGATGAATGGGCTTGCTATGCGTGATGCTTTGGTGCGTCGCAATATCAAGACACGGTTAATGTCGGCACTCGAAATTGGTACTGTGGTTGAACCATACTCCAGCCGTGATGCAATTCGTCATCTCAATAATGGTGAAGTCTGTGTTTTTGTTGCTGGGACAGGCAATCCATTCTTTACGACCGATACTGCTGCATGTTTGCGTGGGATTGAGATTGAAGCTAAATTGATTATTAAAGCCACAAAAGTGGATGGCGTGTATAACAAAGACCCAAGTAAGTATGATGATGCAGTGAAATATGACGCACTTACTTTTGATCAGGTATTGGATGAAAAGCTGGGTGTCATGGATTTAACGGCAATCTGCCTATGTCGTGACCATGATGTACCATTACAAGTATTCGATATGAATAAAGCGGGTGCATTGTTGTCGGTCGTGATGGGTGAAAAAGAAGGTACACGTGTGAGTAATTAAATCATGACGATTTTCAACTGACGGTATTGTGAAAACAATTTATAATGGTCAAATTTTTTAGCGTAATAGGCGGAAACCAGCATGATTAATGATTTGAAAAAAGATGGTGAACATCGTATGCAAAAAAGCCTTGAATCTCTTGAGCAAGGCTTTGCGAAAGTCCGTACAGGGCGTGCACATCCATCTATGCTGAATGGGGTCATGGTATCGTATTATGGTTCAGACGTACCACTGAATCAGGTGGCGAATATCGGTGTGGAAGATTCTCGTACCTTAATTGTACAACCATTTGAACGTACCATGGTGTCGGCGATTGATAAGGCGATTCGTGAAGGCGATTTGGGCTTAAACCCAATTACTGCGGATGCGATTCGAGTGCCATTGCCTGCTTTGACGGAAGAAACGCGTCGTAATATGCAAAAGTTGGCACGTTCGGAAGCCGAAAATGCCAAAGTGGCGATTCGTAATATTCGTCGTGATATTCTAGGTGATATTAAGGATTTGCAGAAAGAGAAAGAAATTTCAGAAGATGATGAACGTCGTGCAGGTGATGATATTCAAAAAATCACGGATAAATATATTGCAGAGGTAGATAAGCGTTTAGCAGCCAAAGAAGCTGAACTGTTGCAGGTATAAGCTTTTGACTGGATATCGCCCCGAACCATTACCACAACATATTGCCATCATCATGGATGGCAATAATCGCTACGGTAAAAAAAATGATCTTGCAACAGGTGGTGGGCATCGTGCAGGTAAAGATTCACTAGACCCCATCGTTGAACATTGTCGAAAGCTTGGTATTCGGGCACTGACAATTTTTGCCTTTTCGAGTGAAAATTGGAACCGTCCAGCAGCAGAAGTAGCATTGTTGATGCAACTTTTGGCAGAGGCGATTCAGCAACAAATTCCTCGAATGCAAAAACATGAAATGGCACTGCGTTTTATTGGTGATCGTAGTAAGTTATCACCAGAATTACAGGCACTCATGCAAGATGCAGAGCAAAAAACAGGGCATTATACCGCCATGACCTTAACCATCGCTGTAAGCTATGGGGGAATGTGGGATATTGCACACGCGGCACAAAAACTTGCGGAGCAAGTCCAACTTGGGGTATTGCAACCACAGCAAATTGATGAGGATGTGTTCCATCAATATACCAGTTTAAGCGATTTGCCTGCGGTAGATGTACTGATTCGTACAGGTGGTGATTATCGCCTGTCCAATTTTTTGATGTGGCAATCGGCCTATGCGGAACTTTTTTTTACCGAAACGCTATGGCCAGATTTTACAGTGGCTGAATTAGAACAAATGCTAAAATTATTCGCACAGCGTGAACGACGTTTTGGTAAAACGTCTGAACAAGTGCAACAGATGAAACACATCCAAGAGAATTAGGATTATGCTTGAGCGAATCGTCACTGCTTTAATTTTAGTTGCTATCGTTTTAAGTTGCATGTTTGCGAGCACATCACCCTATCCGATGATGTTACTGATGTTACTTGCTGCTTTGGGGGCAGGCTATGAGTGGTTTAAACTCATGCCAAAACAACAAGATAAAGGAATTGATTTATTAAAAGCATGGCTGACGGGTGGGGTTGTCACGCTGGTCACGTTCGTGGCGTTGTTCTATTTTCAAGATAATGTGTGGATTGTATTCTGGTTGGCTTCTCTTGTGGTGTGGTTGCTGAGTATCTCTTGGGTACGCCGTTATCCCGAACATGATGGCTGGTATAATCCCTCATTATTATTGATGGGTGGTTTGCTGATTATTTCGGCAGTGACTGCAATCTTTTCACTTTGGCAATTTTCGCCGTGGTGGTTGATGTATGTGTTCCTGCTAGTGTGGGGTGCAGACAGTGGTGCATATTTTGTCGGGCGTAAATTTGGGATGCGTAAACTTGCACCGATGGTTAGCCCAAATAAGTCGATTGAGGGATTGTTGGGTGGTTTGGCAACTTCTGGTTTGATTATTGTTGTTGTGGCGACGCAATGGCTGGATTTGGCATTGTTGCCATTCTTATGCTTTATGGCGTTATCTCTTGTGACCGTGGTCGCTTCGGTACAAGGTGATTTGGTCGAATCTATGATTAAACGTCGTGCAGGTATTAAAGATTCTGGGCGAATTTTGCCAGGGCATGGCGGTGTACTGGATCGAGTAGATTCATTGCTTGCGGCTGCACCTGTTTTTGCGGCTGGTATGTTTTTATTTAATTATTTGGGATTTAATCTTTAATGAAGCAGTCCATCACGATTTTAGGTGCGACAGGGTCGATTGGACAAAGTACACTTAAAATTTTGGCTGAACATCCACAGCAATATCAGCTTTATGCGATTTCAGGTTTTCATCGTATTGTTGAGCTGGTTGATATTTGTCTGCAATTTTCCCCAAAAGTGGTGGCCTTACCTCGCCAATATGCCGATAAATTTCTATCTTTGGCACAGCAAAAACAACTGAAATACTTGCCACAATTGGTATTTGATGAGCAGGGATTGATGGAGATTGCTTCGGCATCAGAAGTCGATGTGGTGATGGCAGCGATTGTGGGCGCAGCAGGATTATTACCAACTTTAGCGGCAGTTCGGGCTGGGAAACGGGTTTTATTGGCGAACAAAGAAGCGTTGGTGATGTCGGGGGACATCATGTTGGCAGAAGCGAAAAGGTCAGGGGCTTTGATACTGCCTGTAGATTCTGAGCATAATGCAATTTTTCAGTGTTTACCTGAACATTATTTTGCTCATCGGCATGAGAATAAACAACCGCAACTTGGCGTGTCGAAATTGTTATTGACCGCATCAGGTGGGCCTTTTTTAAATTTTAGTACTGAACAATTACAACACGTGACCCCTGCTCAAGCGTGTAAACATCCGAATTGGTCGATGGGGCAAAAAATTTCGGTCGATTCGGCAACGTTGATGAATAAAGGGCTAGAACTCATTGAAGCTTGTCATTTGTTTGCAATATCAGAACACTTTGTTACAGTGGTGATTCATCCACAAAGTATTATTCATTCCATGGTGCAATATGTCGATGGTTCGACTTTGGCACAAATGGGAAATCCTGATATGTGTACCCCCATTGCCCATGCGTTGGCATTCCCACAGCGACTCGCAACATCTGTACCTGCTTTGGATGTGTTTGCTACGGCTCATTTGGACTTTTATCCACCTGATACCGAGAAGTTCCCTGCATTGCTTTTGGCTCGGCAGGCGATGCGAGAAGGGGGGACTGCCCCTACGATTTTAAATGCTGCCAATGAAATTGCAGTTGCTGCATTTTTACAGCAAAAGATTGGTTTTTTGGATATTTCTCGATTGGTGGATGCGGTTTTACAGCAGCAACAGACAACGGCCGCCGATGATTTAACCATGATTCTGGCAGCCGATGACACAGCAAGACAGTCCGCCCTAAATTGGATTCAACAGTACGGAGTTCAATAATGAGTATCTTATTTATTATTGTTGCAGCAATACTTTTGCTTGGCCCTTTGATTGCGATTCATGAGTTTGGGCATTATTTTGTTGCACGTCGTCTTGGTGTGAAAGTCTTGGTGTATTCGATTGGTTTTGGCCCGACACTGTTGCAATGGACATCGAAAAAATCTGGCATCGAGTATCGTTTGGCGGCATTCCCTTTAGGGGGGTATGTGCGTATGCTGGATGAACGAGAAGGTGATGTACCTGCGGAACAAGCACATTTAGCCTTTAATCGTCAATCGCCGTGGAAGCGTATAGCGATTGTTGCGGCTGGACCCTTGATTAATTTATTGCTTGCTGTTTTGCTCTTTTGGGGGCTAAGTTTGCCTGAAAGCCAACAGCTGAATACCCGTATTGGTCAGGTGATTGCACACAGTCCTGCGGCACAGGTGGATTTGCGTGTTGGTGACAAAATTACTGCCATTGATGGACAACATACGCCGACTTGGGAAAAAATGCATTACGCATTGCTCTCACGTATGGGGGAAACGGGTACGGTTAGAGTTGCGGTGGAACGTCAGGGACAACCACTAGAAAAACAACTGGTGATTCAAAATTTTGTTAAAGATCAGAAAACCTCCGCATTAACCAGCCTAGGCTTTATGCCGTATCAGCCAAAATTTGCTGCGGTGATTGGTGAATTGTCTCCAGAGGGTGCGGCAATACGACAGGGTTTAAAAGTCGGTGATAAAATTATTGCCATCAATGCCATTGCGATACAGGATTGGTCACAAGTCGTTGAAAAAATTCGTCAATCACCTGAAAAATTACTCAATTTTACGGTGTTGCGAGAGGGGCAAACGGTTGAATTAAAGATAATGCCACAAGCTCGTCAGGATGCGATGGGGCAAGAAACAGGGCAGATTGGTGCAGGGATTAAAGCTCCCAATTACAAAATCCCTGATGAATATTTGCTAAAAGTCCAATATACACCATTGAAAGCTTTGAGTGTGGCAGTAGATAAAACTTGGCAACTGTCTGTCATGACAGTCACAGGTTTGTTTAAAATGATTAAGGGTTTGATTGGATTAGATAATTTATCTGGGCCCATTACCATTGCCAAAGTTGCAGGTCAAAGTGCAGAAATGGGCTGGCAAACATTTTTGTCATTCATGGCCATCATGAGTGTGAGTCTGGGTGTATTAAATCTGTTACCTATTCCTATGCTAGACGGTGGACATTTAGTATATTACGTTCTCGAAATTTTACGTGGTCGTCCTGTTTCGGAGAAAGTGCAAATGTTTGGATTGAAAATCGGCATGGCACTACTGGGAACAATGATGATTTTAGCTTTATTTAACGATATTATGCGTTTGTAATAATATTCAACACAATGATTTGAAATACTGGAAATGAACAATATGCGGCACAATTTTTTAAGTACGCCTTTGGCTTTGGTGAGTGCAATGGCGATTGTCCAGATAGCACATGCTGACAGTTTTCGGGTTGGTGATATTCGTGTTGAGGGTGTGGTACGTTTAACCCCTGCAAATGTGTATAATATTTTACCCATGAGTAGCGGTGATAATATTGATGATGCCGCAATTGCCAAAGCCGTGCGTACCTTGTATGAATCAAAAAATTTCGATGATGTACAAGTGGAGCGTGTTGGTAATGTTCTGGTGTTTAAAGTCGTTGAACGTCCTGTGATTGCCAAAATTGAATTGGATGGCAATAAATTGATTCCAAAAGATGCCTTGCAGGATGGCATGAAAAAAATGGGTCTGAGTGAAGGCGAAGTTCTGCAAAAATCATTATTACAAAATGTAGAAAATGAGCTAGAACAACAATATACCCAGCAAGGACGTTATAATGCGGATGTCCAAATTGAAACCATTGCACGTCCAAATAATCGGGTCGATTTAAAACTTAAGTTCTATGAGGGAACTGCGGCAAAGGTCGTCAGCATCAATATTATTGGTAATAGCGTATTCAAAAATAGTGATATTGAGCGTGCTTTTGCGGTGAAGGAAAGTTCATGGTCTTCGGTGCTAACCCGTAATGACCGTTATGCCAAAGAAAAAATGACGGCCAGCCTTGAAGCCTTACGTGCAATGTATCTCAATGCAGGTTATATCAATTTTACCGTAAACCATTCCCAGCTTGATATTAGTGAAGACAAAAAAAATATTTTTATTGAAATCGGGATTGATGAGGGAAAAAAATTTCAATTCGGCGAAACTAAATTCCTAGGTGACGCACTGTTTGAAGATCAAGATTTACGTGCATTACAAATGTATAAAGCAGGTGAAACTTACTCGCAAGCAAAAGTGAATGCGGTCAAACAGCTCTTGTTACGTAAATACGGCAATGCAGGCTATTACTTTGCGGATGTCAATGTTGTGCCTGATGTCAGTAGTGAAAAAGGCACAGTAGCACTGAATTATTATATCAATGCAGGTCAGCAGGTGACGCTGCGTCGGATTAACTTCTCGGGTAACACCAAAACTGCCGATGCGGTATTACGTCGTGAAATGCGTCAGATGGAAGGTGCGTTAGCCAGTAATGAGAAAATTGATTTATCCAAAATACGATTGGAACGTACTGGAT
This sequence comes from Acinetobacter sp., assembly GCA_008017315.1. Taxonomy (GTDB): domain Bacteria; phylum Pseudomonadota; class Gammaproteobacteria; order Pseudomonadales; family Moraxellaceae; genus Acinetobacter. Next base: position 13,231 of record SSHE01000024.1, on the reverse strand, counting down.
TTTTCAAAACCGTGGAAGTCAAACCTGTTCGTGTTCCGAATGCACCAGATCAGATGGATTTGGAAGTCAAAGTGGAAGAGCAGCATTCAGGCACAAGTACGGTGGCGGTGGGTTATTCTCAGGGCAGTGGTATGACCTATCAACTGGGTTTAAGTCAAACCAATTTTATGGGCACAGGCAATAGAGTTTCCATTGATTTATCTCGTTCTGATACGCTAGATAATTATAATTTAAATATTCTCGATCCTTACTTTACTATTGATGGGGTAAGTCGTGGCTATAATATTTATTATCGTAAAACCAAGCAATCTGATAGCTATAGTGTCAATAACTATGTCACAGATTCGGTGGGTGGATCGCTGACGTTTGGTTATCCGTTGGATGAAAATCAGAGCTTTAGTGCCACTGTAAATGTGGATCAAACCAATGTCACCACAGGTTCTTATGTTTCAACTTATGTGCGTGATTATCTATTAAGTCATGGTGGTAAAGCGATCAGTCAGAGTTCGTATTGTGATGGGGTGTATGAAGACAAAGGCACAGCAGACAAACCTGATTGGCAATGTGTTGTTGATCCAGACAAGCCTGGTTCTTCGGGTCAGATCAAAAACTATGGTAATGCTTTTGAAGCCGAATTTGTCACCTATAATTTGAATTTTTCTTGGATGTATAATACTTTAGATCGCCCAATGTTCCCCACACAAGGTCTATATCATCGGGTGGGGTTAGATATTGCTGTGCCGAAGAGTGATGTTGAATATCAAAAAATCACCTATGATACACAAGCCTATTTTCCGCTTGGTAAAGGATTTGTTGCACGTGGTTATGGTCGATTAGGCTATGGGCATGATTTGCCATTTTATAAAAACTTCTTCGCTGGTGGTTATGGTTCGGTACGTGGTTATGATGTCAGCAGCCTAGGGCCAAGATATTCATCGGTGATTATGTCTGAACAAGGTGTACCTGATCCAGATCCAGAAGAAGTGGGCGGTAATGCTCTCGTACAGGGTGGGATGGAGTTGGTTCTGCCATTGCCGTTCAAAGGTGATTGGACGAGACAAATTCGCCCAGTGATGTTTGTTGAAGGTGCACAAGTCTTTGACACAAACTCAACACAATATGATTTTGATTTTGATGAAATGCGTTATAGTGCAGGGGTTGGTTTTACATGGATTACCATGATTGGACCTTTATCACTGAGCTATGCTCATCCATTAAATGACAAAGATGGTGATAAGACCAAAACAGTTCAATTTGAAATCGGGCGTACGTTCTAATCATGCGATGATAGAAAAATATTCAAGGAGTTAAGTATGCGTCAATTATTCGTTGCTTCAATGCTAATGGTAGGTTTAATGTCAGCAACAGCAGCATTTGCTGAAAAATATGCTGTAGTTGATATTCAAAAAGCAGCAACAGATACCAGTTATATGAAATCACAAATGGCAGGTCTGGAAACTGCACTTAAACCATCTCAGCAAAAGCATGAAAAACTGACTCAGGAAATCAATACACTGCGTCAAAAAGCACAAAATGATGCCAAAATCATGAAAGAAGCAGATTTGAAAAAGCTTGAGCAAGACTATGCCACCAAAATGAATGAATACAATGCCAATGCTGCAGGAATGCAAAAACGTGCACAGGATACATTGGAAAATATCAATAAAACTTTAGCACCAAAGATTGAGCAAGCAACGGAAGAGTTACGTAAATCAGGTGGCTATAGTGCGATACTTAACCGTGGTGCAGTGGTGAGTCTAGATCCTGCAATTGATCTCACGTCACAAGTCACACAAAAGGTCAATACTATCTTAAAATAAGGTCTAATTTGTGAGTTTTAGTATTGCCGAACTTCATCGTCATGTGCAGGGTACTGTGCATGGCGATTGTCAATTTATGGTTCAACAGTTAAAAAGTCTAGAAAGTGCAGGGCAGCAGGATATTTCTTTTGTGAATGGCGAGAAGTATTTACCGCAGGCACTGGCTTCAAATGCTGGCGTGCTGCTTGCTCCGACTGCTTTGGTGGCACAATTGCAATCTAAATGTATTGTGATTGAAGTCGCTTCGCCGTATCTGGCATTTGCACAATTAACCCATCTATTTGCTCAAACCCCGAGCATTACAAACATTGCCAACACAGCACAGATTCACCCTAGTGCCAAAATTGGCACCAATGTCCACATCGGCGATTTTGTAGTGATTGGTGCACGAGCTGAAATTGGGGAGAATAGTGTGATTTATCCGCATACCTTTATTGATGCGGATGTCAAAATCGGCCATTCGGCGTATATTGAGTCGCATGTATCTATCCTTGGTGCAACACAGATCGGGCATCATGTGCGGATTCATGCCAATAGCAGTATTGGTGCAGAGGGCTTTGGCTTTGCACCTTATCAGGGGCAGTGGCATCGTATTGCACAAATAGGCAGTGTCCGCATTGGCAATCAGGTGCGTATTGGTTCAAACTGTAGTATCGATCGTGGTGCTTTGGATGATACCATCATTGCTGATGGGGTCATTATTGATAATTTGGTGCAAATTGCACATAATGTGCAGATTGGTCAGCATACTGCAATTGCTGCAAAATGTGGGATTGCAGGAAGTACGAAAATTGGTCAGCATTGTATTTTTGGGGGGGCTTGTGGGATTGCAGGGCATCTTGAAATTACTGATCATGTCCAACTTACAGGGTTTTCGATGGTGACGAAATCTATTGCTCAGGCGGGAGTGTATTCTTCTGGTACGGGGCAGATGGAAAATAGTGCTTGGAAAAAAGCCGTTATTGGTTTTAGACAACTCTCCGAAATGCCGATCAATAGGCTTGTTAAGCAACTGACCCAGTTGCAACAACGTATTGAACAGCTTGAATTATCTCTACCTTTTGTAAAAAATTCCGATGAATAGTGAAACTCCAGTACCAGAACATCTTGTGTTGCCTGTATTGCCGATGCAGATACAGGCAATTCGTGAGTATCTACCACACCATTATCCTTTTGTATTGGTTGATCGTGTGATATCGATTGAGCGAGGTTGTTTTATTCAGGGTTATAAAAATTTAAGTATTAATGAAGAATTTTTTCAGGGACATTTTCCGAATTATCCAATCATGCCTGGGGTGCTGATTATGGAGGCCTTGGCACAGATTTCGGGGATTTTGGCGATGATGATTATTCAGAAAAAACCAACGGATGGAGAGACCTTTTTATTTGCAGGAATGGATAAAGTTCGATTTAAAAAACAGGTCGTTCCTGGTGATCAACTCATGCTTAATTCTGAATTGATCTTGAATAAAAGAGGGGTCTTTAAATTTGAAACAATGGCTTGTGTGGATGGACAAATTGTAGCACAAGCAGAAATTATACTTTCAAGGCAGATTTTAAATACATGATGACAAGAACAGAACACATACATCCTACAGCGATCATTCATCCAAGTGCCAAAATTGCAGCAGATGTGCAGATTGGTGCATATTCGATTATCGGCGAAAATGTGTCGATTGCAAGCGGTACAATCGTACATTCCCATGTGGTGATTGCAGGTTATACACGGATTGGCCAGCATAACCAAATTTTTCAATTTTCCAGTGTGGGCGAACGTTGTCAGGATTTGAAATACAACGGCGAAGAAACTTGGCTTGAAATCGGTGATTATAATACCATTCGTGAGCATTGTACTTTGCATCGTGGCACAGTACAGGATCAAGGGCTCACCAAAATTGGCGATCATAATTTATTGATGGTGAATACCCATGTGGCACATGATTGTATGATTGGCAGTCATAACATTATTGCCAATAATGTCGGTATTGCTGGGCATGTGCATGTCGGTGATTATGTACTACTAGGTGGAAATTCTGGGATTCATCAATTTTGTCGTATAGATTCTTATAGTATGGTGGGTGGGGCATCTCTGATTTTAAAAGATGTGCCTGCATTTGTGATGGTGTCTGGGAATCCTGCCCATGCCCATGGCATGAATTTTGAGGGCATGCGTCGTAAAGGCTGGTCAAAAGAGACGATTGGGGGTTTAAGACAAGCCTATAAAATCTTGTACCGTTCAAATTTGACGACGCAAGACGCGGTAGAGCGTATCCGTAACGAAATTTTACCACAGGTGGTAGAAGTGCAATTACTCCTTGATTCATTACAACATTCTACCCGTGGGATTGTACGCTAAATGTAATGTCGTTTGCGTATGATCTAATAGCCTTTTTCAACGAAAAGGCTATTTTTATTTTAAAGCTTCATCGTGGTTTTTGCCAATTCGGCTTCTTTGGTTTTTGGATATTTTTGAATCAGTTTGAGGTAATATTCACGTGCCTTGGGGAGATCTTTATCAATATTTTGGGCGATTTCGATTAAACGATATAAGGCAGCCGCAGCTTTGTTTGATTGTGGGTAGTTCCCTGCCACAATATTAAAATGATCTTTGGCTTGATGATATTTTGGGGGCGTGATGGATAAATAAAACTCGCCTAACCAATAATAGGCATGGCTAATATATGGGCTACGGGGATAGTTTTTGGTGAAGTTTTCCATGGGTATAATGGCTTTGATTGCACCACCTTGTTTATAAGCCTCATAGGCTGCGTTATACGCTGCCTCATCTGCTGTGATTTGGGGCGTTTTTATTATGGATTGTGCTGTATTCGTGGCTGAATTGGTTGGTGGAGCAGTGGGGGGACTGATTTGTGGCGTTGCATTGTTTTCATCAGTATTTTCATTTTCTGTATCTGAGTCGATTTTTTGATTGAGTAATTCTAGTCGCTGGTCTAAATCGGTATAGCGATTTTTTAGTTCCTGATTGAGTTGTTCAATCTGATTATTTTGTTCTTCGATTTGACCACGTAATTGGCGTACCAGTGTTTGTAATTGTTGCAATTGCTGATGGAGTTCCCAAAATTGTGTGCTTTGCACGGATGTGGGTGTGGTCGGCGTTGCAGTGTTATTGGATAAGTCTCGTTGTTCGACTTCGATGGCAAACAATGTGCTTGAGAAGAATAAACAGCTACCGAAGGTCATTAATTTTTTCATATTTGGCCTGTAGTTTTGCATCAATGGTGAAATTGTATCGGGCTAGTATAACGTCGAATTGAGGTGGTAAATCGTGATGGTTTATCAGTTTTATGTAAAAATTTCCGTTATTGTGGAGAAAATAGGCAGCCATGAGAAAATCAAGCGTTTTTCACTTGCAAGCTAAGAAAAACTGTCTATACTTTGCTGTGCAATGGTAGCCCTGCTGGTGGCTTCGCAATTGTACTCTGTGAACCCCGCCAGGATCGGAAGATAGCAACGGTAGCAGAAATATGATGTGCCGAAGTATTGCTAGTAGGGTTGCCACCATTCGCAATTATTCATCATCTTCTCTATATTTGATGACTTTCATAATAATATCCATTGAAAATCCACGATATTGTAGAAAACGAATTTGCTTGGCTTTTTGTTTTGGCTCAGTGGCAATGTCTGTCCCAAATTTTTTAATTTTTAACTGAAGTGCTTCTTGTAACCAGTCAATATCTTCTAGGGCTGTTTGGGCAAGCTCGGGGGCAATGTCGTGTTTTTTTAAGCTTTGTTTGACACGTTGCAAGCCTCGCCCTTGTCGGACTTGACTACGTACCAACATGCCTGCCATACGTTCATCACTTTGATAATGGGCGTGTTCTAGTTCATTCACCAGTTGTTCGATTTCTTCAGGATGTGCACCATAGTGTTGTAGTTTTTGTGTGAGGTCGTATTTGGAATGCTCACGTTTTGCCAGAAGTGCAAAGGCGATAGCACGCAGCTTGTGACCTGTGGGAATGGATTTGGTTTTGGGGAACATAGGATTCATGTGGACATCATATGCCTCCTAGCATGGCTTTGGAGGCATGGTCTGAGGTTAGTTGTCTAAATCAATGTCTGCTTCTTGTGCATCATGTGCTTGCTCATTTTGTGCAGCGGCAGGTGCTTTCACCAATGTGCGTTCACGGATTTGTTGCTCGATGTCTTCGGCAATTGCGGGGTTCTCTTCTAAATAACGGATGGTATTATTTTTACCTTGTCCGATTTTGTTGCCTTGATATGAATACCATGCACCTGCTTTTTGCACGATTTCACTGGCGACAGCAAGGTCAATGACTTCGCCTAATAAGTTGGTGCCTTGACCGTATAGAATTTGGAAAACCGCTTCTTTAAAAGGGGGAGCCATTTTGTTTTTGACAACTTTTACTCGGGTTTCGTTACCAATGATTTCGTCGCCTTCTTTGACTGAACCAATACGGCGAATATCCAGACGCACGGAAGCATAGAATTTAAGTGCATTACCCCCTGTAGTGGTTTCGGGGCTACCGAACATCACGCCAATTTTCATACGAATCTGGTTGATGAAAATCACCATACAATTGGAGCGTTTGGCATTTCCTGTGATTTTACGCAGGGCTTGACTCATCAAACGAGCTTGTAAGCCCATGTGTGAATCGCCCATTTCACCTTCAATTTCGGCTTTTGGAGTGAGGGCTGCAACGGAGTCGATGACGATTAAATCAATCGCACCTGAACGTACCAGCATGTCGGCGATTTCTAAGGCTTGTTCACCATTATCAGGTTGCGATACCAGTAAATTATCAATATCAACGCCAAGTTTTTTGGCATATTCTGGGTCGAGGGCATGTTCTGCATCAATAAAGGCACATGTTCCCCCCGCTTTTTGACATTGAGCAATGGCTTGCAATGTCATCGTCGTTTTACCTGACGATTCTGGACCGTAGATTTCGATAATTCGCCCTTTTGGCAAACCACCAATACCCAGTGCAATATCGAGTGTAAGTGAACCTGTGGAAACAGCTTCAACAGGTTGTACGGTGTTGTCACCCAGACGCATGACGGTATTTTTACCAAATTGTTTTTCAATTTGTGCCAGTGCTGCACCTAGTGCTTTTGTTTTGTTGTCATCCATCTCTAAACCTCAGTACTGTGAAATGTGTTGCTTAATCAAAGGGGATGCCTTGTTTTAGCCAAGGATCTACAGATCTTTATGTGGCTTAATCATGGCAGAAAAAATGTCAGAATGCGAGAGTTAAACGATTTTTGTGCGACACAAAATGACGTTAATTATGGGTTATCATCATGTGACCATACATCATGCTGAAAAGAATTATTTTCATGCTGAAATTTATAAATTTCCCGACGGTCTTTTTTGCTGGGACGATGGTCTGGTCGAGCCAAATTGTGTAGTTTACGCTGTGCATAGGTATGTTCACGGCGTTCTATGCTGGCTTTGGTTTCTTCATAGAGCAGTTGTGCTTGCGGTGCACCGCCACGGATTTCGGACAAGGCTTTGATCAGCACGGTTTTTTTATCAAAACCTTGCTGGATGACCAGTTCCATGCCGATTCGGACATCTTTGGAGACTTTAACTCGTTCACTTTGATGATGAACTTTGCCACCTTCAATTGCATTTTTGGCGATGGAACGAGTTTTGAAAAAACGTGCTGCCCAGAGCCATTTGTCAATTCGCATGGATTCAAGGGCAGGTTTTTCGCTGGTTTGATGGTGATTTTTGCTCATATTAAAATAAAGTTTCAGGCTGTTGCTCAAGTTGTAGTAGAGGAATTAAATCTGTGAGTTTATCCAAATGTTCATAGTCTGGATGGATATTTTGCCGTTGTTGTAACAAATCGGGTTGCGTAATACTGACCAATTTGCCAATACCAAATTGTTTTGCACTGTCTAAAACTTGATAATTATCATCAATAAATACGCTATGCTGTGGCTCAAAAGGATAATGTTTCTGCAAAGTTTGCCAGAATCCTTGATGTTCTTTGGCAAAGCCAAGTGTTTCACTGCTGACAATGTGTGTAAAATAAGGGCGTAGGGCAATGGTTTCAAGTTTAAGTGCCAGTGTTGCTTCATCGGCATTGGTCACGAGCCAGCATTCGATATTATTTTTTCGCAGGCTTTCCAGTAGTTCAAAGCAATAAGGGCGTGTTCGGATTTTTTCACGGTGTTGATGTTGTAATGCCAGTACATCAATGCCAAGCTGATTTTTCCAGTATGTTGATGAATACCAGTTTAAGCTGCCCTGATGTTGTACATAGAATTGATATAAACGCTGTTTGGCATCATCGATATCGAGTTGATTTTTTTCTGCCCAAAGCTGTGGCAGTTGCTGCATCCAAATATAATTGTCAAAGGCTAAGTCCAGCAATGTGCCGTCCATATCGAATAAAGCCAGTCGGATGGTTGTATCTGTATTGGGATGTTCTACATTAGACATAGGATAAGGAGTGTAAATATGTTTAGCGAAGTTGCATTACAACAAATGCCAGAAAAATTGCAACAGTTGTGCAAAATTTTACAACATGCCAGTACGTTGCTTGCTGATGAATATGCGTTGTATCAACAAGGAAAGCAATTCCATATTGAAAAAAAACAGGATAATTCACCTGTGACCCAGGCGGATTTAAAAGTACATGCGTATATGTGTGTTCACCTGGGACAGCTTTCGCCTCATGCACCCATTCTATCAGAAGAAGGTGAGCAACATGCCGAACGATTGCAATGGCGACAATTTTGGATGTTAGACCCACTGGATGGAACGAAAGAATTTATCCATCAAACGGGTGAATTTACCATTAATTTAAGTTGGATTGATGGCGGAGAATCGGTGATTTCGGCGATTGCCGTACCACTTAAACAGACCATTTATATCAGTGAAAAAGGTGATACCCCATTTCGTTGGCAGTGGCAGTCAGATGTCGTCACATTGGCGAAATTTGAGCATATTGATCGTGATACGACAATGATGCGGATTGCCATGAGCCGCCGTCCCGAACGTAGTTCGTTATATGCCGCATTTTTGCAGTATTTGACTGAGCAACAGATTCGCTATGAAAAAGTTGCCGCAGGTAGTGCCTATAAGTTTTGTATGATGCTGGAAAGTGAGATTGATATTTATCCACGCTTTCATCCGACCAGTGAGTGGGACACCGCCGCAGGACAAGGTTTATTGCAGAGTATTGGTGGTGATGTGTTTGATTTACGTCATCGCCCATTTCAATACAATCAGAGAGCTGATGTTTTAAATGGTCATTTTATTGCTTTGCGACGAGTACAGGACTGGCAATATTTTGCGGATTTTTTCTCGTTGAATTGTTGATAGTACCTAGTTAAGGAATCATGTTATAGTTTGGATTGTATTGAAAATTTGATTGTATTGTGAGCATATTAAACCTTTTACCTTCTTATATGTTACAGGCTGTAGATTTGTTACCTGCTATAGATACGCCTGTGATTTTATTTACACGACATTCGATTCGTGAAGATGTGCGTGGGCAGGGGTTGGCAGGTTATGACTTGCAATTGACCAATGAAGGACGTGATTTGGCGTTTGCATGGGGTGAACATCTCACTGCACAATCAGATAGGCATGTTGTGCATTGTATTAGTAGTCCCATTCAACGTTGTATTGATACGGCTGAATTGATGATTGCAGGTGCAGACCAAATTCAGCAGAGTAATACCCATAAAATTGATATTTTAGAACAAGCCTTATTGGTTGAACCGGGTGGTTTTGTGGTGGATATTCGGCAAGCAGCTCCACATTTTCGGCGGCAGGGGGCAGTGGGTTTCATCAATAGTTTTGTACAAAATACCTTACCAGGGATGAAGCATCCGATTCATGGTGTGTTGGATGTGCTGGTGTTGCTATATGAAGTATATCAGCAACACAATAATCTCAATCATACAGCCCAGCTCAGTTTGGCTGTCAGTCATGATACGATTTTGGCGGCATTTGTAGCGGTGATTTCTGGACATTTTCGGGTGGAGCAGAAAGATTGGCCAGCAATGATGGAAGGTTTATTTGTTTGGTTTGAGCAGGCAGAGGTATTTGAATATAGTCATTTGCACTGGATTTGGCGAGGTGAACAGCATTCGCTCAAAATACAACATTTGATACAAAATACGCAATGATAAAGATTAAATTTTAATCAATAAAAAAGCCTAATTGATGAAAATTAGGCTTTTTTAGATGACCACAAATTAGTTTGCAGCAAGTGCTTTAATTTGTGCATTCAAACGGCTCTTATGACGAGCAGCTTTGTTTTTGTGGATGATGCCTTTATCAGCCATACGATCAATCACTGGAACAGCGTTTTTGTATGCCTCAGTTGCAGTCGCATGTTCACCAGAAGCGATACCAGCGATGACACGTTTGATATAAGTACGAACCATTGAACGCAAGCTTGCGTTGTGTTTACGTGCTTTTACGTTTTGACGTGCACGTTTTTTAGCTTGAGCAGAGTTTGCCACTCTTGCACTCCTTGAAATAAGTTAGTCTGGGGCGGGCTTGATTCGTTAAATCGTTATGCAAGACAACGTAAAACCAGCCCGTAAACAAGTGGCATATTTTGGAGAAAATTAGCGATGAAGTCAAGTCTATCTCGCTAAAATAGGTCTTTTAAACGACGCAAATGTCCAAATTCCTCAGCACTTTGACAGCGTAAAAAAGGATTGGTTTGTAATTCTAGTGCAATTGTGGAGGGTAATGTATTCAATCCTTGTTGGCGTAACGTCTGTACCTTTGCATGGCGTTGTTGCAGGAGCATATTTTCAGGTTCTATGCTGAGGGCAAATTCGGCATTATTGAGGGTATATTCATGGGTGCAATAGACTTGGGTACGTGGCGGTAACGCCGCCAAACGATTGAGAGTGCGATACATTTGTGTTGCTGTCCCTTCAAATAAGCGACCACAACCCATTGCAAATAAGGTGTCACCACAGAATAACGCATCCAGTGCATCAATAAAGTAGCAAATATGCCCGTGTGTATGTCCTGCTGTCGCCATGACATCCACATTTAAATCTGAAAATTGAAAAGTATCATCATCTTGTAGCCAGTGGTCTGCATAGACAATATGGTCTTGTTCGGCCAGTGGTGCATAGACTGTCGCATGGGTGGTGTGGCGTAATTCTGCCACACCGCCGATATGGTCAGCATGTTTGTGGGTAATCCAGATTTGCTTTAACCTGAGCTGATGTTGTGTGCAATAATCAAGCACCAAATCTGCTTGTGTTGGGTCAATTGCAACCACGTGCTGGGTCTGCTGGTCTATCAGCATCCAGATATAATTTTGTAGTCGATTGCCGACTTCAATGGCTTCAATATGAAATTGCATCACATGATCCTAAAATAATTGTTCCAGAGCTTCACGTAAATAAGCATCAAGGTCATTCTGTCGTAATAACCACTGTGCATAATCCAGCGGCAGTTCTGTCAGTGCAGTCCCTCGATATTTACCAAATGGCATAAAGCGTGGTCGTCTGGCACGTTGTGATTGTTGGTAGAGTTGTTCGATATCATGGATTTGATAATGTTCGATGATTTTCTGCAAGAGTCGTGCGGTTAGTAAAATGTCGGTTTTGGCATTATGGGCGTTTCTGAGCTGCTCACGTGTCGCCGCATAATCCTCTGAAATAAAGTAGCTCAAGGTACTTAGAGAATGGCTATCGAGATGTGGCCAAAGATCACGTGCCAATGCGAGCGTACAAATCGCCTTAATATGACGAACATCCTGTCCACAACGTGCAATAGCCTGTATATCATAGTCAATATTATGCCCAATCAAATACACGGTTTGCTGTGGCAATCGGAATTGACGGAAATTCACTTTACCCTGCAAATCTTGTGGCAAAATATGGTGAATGGCCATGGAAGAGAGTTGGATCGGGGTATCGTCATCCAAACTAAAATATTCATCATAGATATTGCTGTCATCCAAAGATAGACCGAGCATATCCAGTTGTACGGATACATAGGCAATTTCAATGGGTAAACCATTTAAAGCATGGGTTTCGGTATCGAGAATAAGGCTGTTCAGCATCATGGAAAATCCCTACTTTAGAAAAATTTTGGCTGCAACAATTGATTAAAAAAATGCAAGATGATGGCGGGTTCAAGCAAAATGGTACACACAACACCATAGGCTGCACCCCAGAGGTGTGCACTGTGATTAATGCCTGTATTGCCACGTTTTTCTGCCCAAATACTATAACCAACATACAGCACGGCAAAAACAATCGCAGGTACAGGAATAAAGAATACAAAAATGAGATTCCACGGTTGAAATAGAATAAAAGCAAATAAAACGGCCGATACCGCACCTGATGCCCCGAGGCTATAATAATTCACATCCTCTTTATGCTGGAAATAGCTTGGCAAAATCGAAATGATTAAACCGCCTAAATAGAACAGGGCAAAACCCATATTAAAAGCAAATTGTCGATAGAAATTCTCAATAAAGCTACCAAAGAAAAATAGGGTAATCATATTGAATAATAAATGAAAACCATCGGCATGGATAAAGCCATAGGTGACAAAACGATCAAATTGTCCTCGCCCAATAGCAGGCCCCCAAAAAATTAACCGATTCATGATATTTTGCTGGTTGAATGCCAGCATTGAAGTAATGACTGTAATGATGATAATGGCAATCGTATGATTAAAAGGCAAATCCAACATAATGGGCAATCTTGAACAATAATGTCGTGACTGTAATAGTTTCAGATAGTCATGGTCAATGATTTTTCTGTGCTTAAGAATGAAAATCTATGAACACATGAATAAGAGAAATGTTTTCTGATGCAATTGCATGGCAAATCGCCACTCGATGGCTAAAATACTTGACGACTAGCGAAGAAAAGATAATAATATGCCCACAGTTTTTTGGCTATGTAGCTCAGTTGGTTAGAGCACCGCACTCATAATGCGGGGGTCACAGGTTCAAGTCCCGTCATAGCCACCATTTTATAAGCTCATACAACCCATGTATGAGCTTTTTTTTATGCTAAACAAACTATCCATGCCTAATTATAGACAAAATACTGAATAAAAAAGTATGATTTAGAAAATATTTAAAAAAAGAAGTTAAAAATATGTCAAAAAATAGAGATCTAGCATTCATACGATTGCTATGTAGTTCGGGGATAGATTTAATGACTTTGATGCCAGTTGCGTCCGAAGTGATTAAACGCCTGATTCCATCATTTAGCCTGTCAATGATTCGGGTTGATGAAGAGTATTGTCCACAGGAACATTACAGTGAATATTTTGATGAATTTAGCCATCAACTATTTGCCAGTAGCGGACATGCTTTTTCGCTACGAACGACTGACCCTGCGGGATTTCGTAACCTACTTACAAATAAACAAGCCTTTGGGACATTAATTGATACCAGTCCAGATTATCTCAATGG
>SSHE01000103.1 GCA_008017315.1 Acinetobacter sp. | reverse complement strand
ATTATTTACAGTTCCAGCTGTAGCGATTGCAACAGCACAAAATTCGATTTGTCATAGTCTTGCAGATATGTATCGCTTGGTGATTAAGGCAAGTAAAGGTGAGATCATCGCTTCAATGGTAAGCACTAAAGAATTAGAAAGTGTGCTGATTAGAGTAGATGATTATTTGAAAAATATGCCTGTGCCGCAATCACAATCTGATCAAAAACGATTAATCGAGCTCATGCGTTTGATGGTTTATAGTCGTGTAATCAAAGATGATTTGCAGTCTATCGGGCATATTGATGTATTACATGCAAATAAGGAAACGGAGAATTTATTACAGTTTAGTGATCGAGTAGGAAATGTAATACTATATTTATTAAAGACACCAGTCCAATGTATTCCTACGTATCAGGCTGATGAGTTTGTATTATTTAATGAGTATATAAAAATTTCACAGCCAGAGGTAAGAACAAATATTGTTGCTCAATCTGCGACCTTGAAAGTAAATGCTGCACAAGCGATGGATTTAATCGTTGCACAGCGTTGGTTAGAAAGGTTAACTGAACACACCACAAAAGTTGTAACTTTATTGCAAGAACCTCAAGATATCGTTGAATTAGATAAAGTGTAAATATTATATATTCCTTAATTGTCGTCTGGCATGTTTAAAGGCGGTTCTTAGACCTTCTTCCAAAGTTGGGTGATAATATGGTTTGTCTAATACCTCATTAAGTGTACATTCCTTGGCAATCATCCAACTGAGTAAATGTGCTAAATGTTCAGCATGAGTAACAAATAGTTCTGCACCCAGTAACTTTTGCGTTTGGCGATCAATATAGATTTCAATTGCTCCCTGATTTTCACCTAGAACAAGAGCACGTCCCTGTTTTTCATAGGAAACAAAACCTGTAATAAAGTCGATATTTTGTTTTTGCAGTTGTTTAAATGATTGACCAACGAACGCCATTTCAGGAGAACAGAAAACGATACCAAGGGGTGTTAAGGTTTTTAGATTTCTAACTTGTGTTGGATTTAAACAATTGTGAACTGCTTGTTTTCCTTCATGAGCAGCTTCATGTTGTAGAGGTGTATTGGTATGTGCGTCGCCGACAATAAAAATAGGAAAGTTTCCTAATTGTTTGGTTTGATGATGCACGGGAAGTTTTTTAATGTCTTGGTAGGATGGATCTATATTTTCTAACTTTAATGTATTCAGTAAAGATGAACGTCCAGTAGCACTTAGAAGATAGTCAACATAAATAGTATGTACTTGGCTTTCTACACTATATTCAATTTTAACCTGATTGTTTTCTAAGGATACCTGGGTAGGAAGTGTTTCAAATAAAAGATTGAGCTCTTGACTGAGTTCATTTTGAGCCAATTGCTGTAGGTGTGATGAACTGAGTACACCAACTTTTCTGCTGCGTGCAAAGAGGGTTGTATCCACATTTAGGCGATGCAGGGCTTGAGCTAATTCTATTGCAATCACACCGCTGCCAATAACAGCAATAGATTTTGGTAATGTTGGCAACTCAAAAATCTGATCACTGGTAATTAATTTATCATTTAATATGGATTTCCATTTTTGATCATATTGTGGTGTTGAACCTACGGCAATGATAAAGTTTTTTGCCTGATAAGTTTGATCATTCACTTGAAGTGTTTGCGGATCAATAAAATAAGCTTTTCCTGAAATTTTGTGCTCATTTTTCCAACTTTTAACGTCTTTTAAGGTTGCTGCTGTAAAGCGGTCTCTGAGTGAGCGTACATGTTGCATGACATTCGAATTATCAACCGTTACATTGAGTTGCAATCCGACATGCTGTGCGGTTTGGGCATCGTGTAAACGATTTGCGGTAGAAATCAAAACTTTGCTAGGCATACAACCGACACGAGCACAGGTTGTATCCCATGTGCCATGATTAATGATTAAAATGTTATCTGTATATTTGATGGCTTCTTTATATGCACTGATACCTGCTGTACCTGCACCGATGATAATGAGGTCATACATTGCAAAACTCACAAAAATTAAACTCATTGATAGAATAATCATATCCCCACTAGATTTATAGTTAAAAAAATAGTTTAATTGCATGTGATATTGTATTTACAGATATTAGAGTGTTTCATGTGGATAGGGCATGAATACAAGCTACTAAGTTCAAGGAAATAACGGGGTATAACATGGCGCATAAGAATATATTTAAAATAACTGCACTGGCAGCAGCATTGGCTCTAACAGGCTGTGGTGGCGGTGATGGATATTTTGGTGGTATGGCTGACAGTGGTTCTGTGGCCAAACAAGTGATTAACATTAGTAATGTACAGCTATTAGATCCAAATGGTGCTGTCGTTCAAACGATAAGTGCTGCAGGTGCTTTGGCAAAAGTGAAAGTGACTGACCAAGCAGGCAAAGCGATCAGTTCAGCATTGGTAACTTTTAGTAGTACAGGTGGTATTGAGTTTGGTTCGTCTAATGGTGCTGTGCTAACGAATGCTGAAGGTGAAGCAACGATTTCAATCAAACCAACTGATGCGGCAGATACAGGAAGTTATCAACTAACTGCAACGGTTGAACATAACGATGTATCCGTAACAACAGCAAAATATAATTTTTCATTACAAGCTGTGAGCATTATTCTGGAAAATGTGCAAGTCGCTGATAGTAAGTTAAATTCGGGTGCATCGACAAATATCACGTTGAAAACATCAGATGCCAATACAAAAATCAATCAAAATAATGTCACAGTAGATTTTACAGCAAGTTGTGGTACGTTTGAACCTGCATCGGTTGTATCTTCCAATCAAGGGGATGTCACGACTTCGTATAAAGCGATTGGGGTAGATGGTAATTTGTGTGAAGGTGCACAAAAGATTACCATGATGGGTTCAAATATTGCAGAATCAAAAACTATTGAAGTCAATATTGCAGCGATTGAAGCGAATTCATTGCTGTACACATCTACTGATAAAGTAAACTTGGGTATTAGACGCAGTGGTTCAGCTTCCTCTGGTCAGATTGAATTTACACTTTATGCAAATGGAGTACCTGCTGCCAATAAAGAAGTCAGCGTTGAGTTATTGAGAGCGCCAGAAGATTTGAGTTTCTTGAAGTTTAATAATCGTAATAAGCAAACGGTGAAGAGTGACTCTGCTGGTAAAGTTATTGTGACCTTATATCCAGGTGATAAACCAGGCCCAGTGGAAATCAAAGCTACACTTGTATCAAATGCGAATGTTTTTGCGGTTGCCAAAAATGTCGCAGTTTCTACAGGGCGAGTGACACAAAATGGTTTAAGTTTGTCCGTGTCTAAGAATGTATTGCAAAACTCAATTGATGGTGATACTGCTACAATTACGGCGAGAATGGTCGATAGGACAGGAAATCCTGTACCTAAAGGAACAGTGATTAGCTTTGTGTCTGAAGGTGGAAGCGTGACACCAAATTGTACATCAGATGATAATGGAACATGTACGGTGACTTTGACAACGCAGTATCCACGTCCTTTGAATAATCGTGTGACGGTATTGGCTTATGTCGAAGGTGATAAGCAATATGTTGATGTAAATGCGAATAATACTTACGAAAGCACCGAAGACACTTTGGTATCTAATATTGGTAGCTTCTTCCTTGATGCGAATGAAAATAATCAGTCTGACGTAGGTGAGTATATATACAATCGTTCTATAGGTACAGGCACTACGAGCATGGATTGTGCAGTATCAACATTTAAACAACCTAATCTTGTAGGTACGTGTGATAATGGTTTAGATGCGATTATTCGTCAGCAATTGGTATTCGGTTTTGCGGAAGATACGCCTGTGATTGAAGGGCTTTCTTCTGGTACAGTAGGAGCTACTTTCTCTTTCCAAGTCTATGGCAATAGTCAAAAAACTGTGCCGATGCCATCTGGAACAAAGGTGAGTGTTGAAGCGATAGATAATACAGAAGATACTGGTGGTGATGCGTCTGCACCAGCGACAACGTCTAGTTCTTGTGAAGCTGAGATTGTTGGAGGTCATGAAACTGTACCTGATGTAATTAATCTATTGACACCATCTACGTTCGCTGCACAGTCAAGTGTTCCACATTATGTGGTTCAAACAAAAGGATGCCAACGAGGAGATGAATTCAAGATTACGGTACAAGCGCCGAATACTGCAACATCAATACGTGTAAGACGATAACAAAATAGATTGATCATTTTTTGCGAAAAACCGAGTTATGTAATGAACTCGGTTTTTTTGGATGGCAGATTCAACAACGAAGTGCGACACAATTGAAATAGGTTGAAAAAGTTAGGTATATTAAGTTCTGATATGAATTAGTTGTTTTATAATGGCTATGTGTGTCACTACCACCTGTTCTTGTTCGTGATCTACCAGTTATTCTTGTTCTGAGTTTTGAAGACTTTCAAAACATGCAGGAAATCGTTGAAGCTGCCCGTCGTGAACAGCTAGGACAACAAATGGTCGGTGATCTTTTGGAGATTGCCAAGCTCACCAATCAGCCGATTAAACAGATGCTTTTGAACGAAAAAGGTGTGTTTGAAGAAGCAGAAGGGTAATACGCATGGCTGTTGGTGATATTTATCGAATTTTCGTAAGATTTGGTTCAGACATCCCTGAGGGGAAAGAGCATTATACTGTTGAAATTGGCAAAACGAATTTAACGATAGTGCTTTTAGATTCGATTACAAGCCAATACAAGGACAAAGCGGATTATATTAAGTTGCAATATTACCCGATTCGAGATTGGAAATAGGCAGGTTTAAAAAAGGCATCTTACATTGATATTCGTAGCACAATGAGCTTTGATTTTCGTGAAATATTAAAAAGCGGAGAACATATTGGTAAGTTAAGTAATACTGATGTGGAGGAATTGACCAAATTTATTCAAAATTACAAAGAACGCTTGGAAGCTTATATTAAAGCCAATCCTACTTAGTGGCTCATTGGGTAAAATGACTTTTTAAAAACCTTTAAATATCAGTATATTTAAAGGTTTTTTTGATATTTATAATAAACTTAATCCAACAAATCCATTTGTTTTGCCAACTGATACAAATTATTTGAACGATTGCCTGTACGGCAGAACATTAGAATTGGCTTGGGCAATTCATTATAATGATTGGCAAAAGTGCGTACATCAAATTCGCTGATTTGTCCTGCCACCACAGGTTGATAAACATAGTCTAATCCAGACTCTCGTGCAGCCTCTTCAATCTGTGCCGAAGTGGGTTGTTCTGTACCACCTTCCAAATCGGGGCGGTTATTGATGACTGAGCGGAAACCTTTCTCTACAATTTGCAAAATTTGTTCTGGTGAAATTTGCCCAGCGAAACCAACATGTTCCATGAGAATATCCTTTAATCATTGAGATAATGTCGGTATGATAACACTACTGTTTGGTTTATAAAGATGGATTTTATCGTCAGTTCGTCGTTAAAATGAAAATAGGACAATGTGATGCAGGGCAGAGTAGGTGTTTAGTTATACAGTAGAGCCTTTATATTTTCAAAGTCATCAGGAAATTATTGCGGCGGATTTTTATCGTCCAAAATCGATTAAACTGCCTGCGGTGATTGTGATGGCACATGATTTGGCGGCGGAGCGTAGTTTTGGTTTGGCGGCATTTGCCAAGCGTTTTGCACAGGCTGGTTATGCGGTGGTGTGTTTTGACTATCGGGGTTTTGGTGGTAGTACAGGGCGACCTCGAGGATTGGTGTCGATACAACAGCAATTACAGGACTGGGAAAGTGTATTGTTACAGTTGCAAAAACGCCGTGATATCAATACACGTAAAATGGTTTTGTGGGGGACATCTTTAAGTGGTGGTCATGTATTGACCCTTGCACCGAAAGATAAATGTGTGCAAGCAGTGATTGCTCAGATTCCTTATGTGGATGGGCAGGAAAGTTTAAAGCTGTATCCCAAAAAATATCTGACCAAAGTGTCGAGTATTGTGGCTAAGGATTTTATGAGCAAGCAACTTGGGCTTGAGCCACAGACCATTGCTGTGGTGGCAGAAAGTGGTATTCGCTGTTTGGCATCACCTGATAGCTATCGTGGGTATTTAAGTATTGTGCCGCAGCATATTGAGCGAGTGGTCGAAATTCCTGCTCGGATTATGTTTAGTTTGGCACGTTATCGCCCGATTCAAGATGTGCGTAAAATTAGCATTCCAGTTTTTTTACTGGGAGCAACACAAGATCAGTTGATACCGATTGAAGCCACGAGATTGTGTGCGACCAATCTGGCACCATTTGCTCAGTACCATGAGTTTCCGATTGAGCATTTTGATGTGTATCATGGACAATGGTTTGAGAAGAATATTCAATTACAGATTAATTTTTTACATCAACAGATTGGAGTTGAGTCATGATTGTAGTTTGTCCGTCGTGTATGAAAAAGAATAATTTACCTGCCGACGTTGCAGTGAGTGAGGCACAATGTGGACAATGTGAAGCGGACTTATGGTCGGCACATCCGATTGCTTTGACGGATGATAATTTTATGCTGTTTGTACCGAATACTGAAATTTCTGTATTGGTGGATTTTTGGGCGGATTGGTGTGGCCCTTGTAAGGCAATGGCACCGACGTTTGAACGATTGGCTGCTCAATATAAAACCGTGCAGTTTGCCAAAGTGGATACCGAAGCTGCACCACGCCTAAGTCAATTTTTCCAAATTCGTAGTATTCCAAGCCTAGTTTTATTTCAACAGACGACTCAGTTGGCACGAGTGGCGGGTGCAATGACTGCACCGCAGTTACAGTCGTGGTTACAACAGAACGGTATTCGAGGATAAGGAAATGGGCACAATGCCAGATGGTTTGGTATAAACTAGAAAGCAGCCGAATAATACACACAAAAAAGCCACATATTCAATATGTAGCTTTTGTAGCAAACGAGTCATGTCTGTCATGAACGTGTGCACTTAACGCGCACGATAGGTAATACGCCCTTTGCTTAAATCATAAGGTGTCATTTCGACCTTAACACTATCGCCAGTTAAAATACGAATATAGTGTTTACGCATTTTACCAGAGATGTGCGCAATCACTTCATGACCATTTTCTAAACGGACACGGAACATAGTATTCGGTAGCGTTTCGGTGACAACGCCCTCGAACTCGATGAGCTCTTCTTTATTGGCCATAGCCTACCTGATAGATTAAAAATTACAGGTGCGAATTATAGCGAAAAAATGCAAATATCTCAAGTTTTATTCAAATATGCGAAAAATGGGCAAAAATGGATACAGTGTTAGACAAGAAAGGAGATATTTCTTGGAAAAATAACCTGCATCCATTGTCAGTTTGGTCAATAGCAAGTAATCTACTCGTCATGAAGTTGGTCATAGATAGACGGCATAAGGAAGAAAGTTGTGGGACAATTAACCGATGCGTCAGTGGTTTTGCGTTTGGGCTATCAGGCGATGCGCCGTGCAGGACTACCTACAGAAGATATTTTAATGCGGGCAGGCGTTGCTTTAAATCAGGTTGAAGCCAATGCACGCACGCCATTAAGTGCACAGCGTGCGTTTTGGACAGCACTAGAAGAAGTGACGCATGATGCGGATATTGGCTTGCATTTAGGTGAGCATTTGCCTTTATATCGTGGTCAGGTGGTTGAACACTTATTTATTAGTAGTGGTCAATTCGGTGCAGGTTTAAAGCGTGCATTAGCCTATCAGCGTCTGATTAGCGATGCCTTAAGTGCAGATTTGGTGGTGAATGAGAGTGGTTGCTATTTGACTAACGGTATTCAGCCCATACTAGATGAAAAAGTGAATCGGCATTTTACCGAATGTATGATTTCTGGGATATTACGCTTTTTTAAATTTGTGACCGAAGGGCGTTTTAGTCCGACATTTATTGATTTTAATTTTAGTGAAGGGGCAGCAGATGATGAGTATTTACGCGTCTATGATTGCCCAGTCAGTTTAGGGCAACAGGACACACGGATTTATTTTGACCCTGCAATTTTAGAGTATCCACTGTGGCAAGCTGAGCCTGAACTATTACAATTGCATGAACAACTTGCGGTAGAAAAATTACAGGAATTGGCACGTTACGATTTGGTTGGTGAGGTTCGTCGTGCGATTGGTTCAACACTGGAAAGTGGAGAAACCACACTGGAAACGGTAGCAGGACAACTCAATATTACCCCACGTCGGTTACGTACCCAATTGAGTGAAGCCAATACCAGTTTTCAGCAAATTTTATCGGATTATCGTTGTCGTCTGGCAAAACGTTTGCTAGCAAATACCAATGAAAGTGTTGAGCGTATTGTGTATTTAACAGGGTTTTCCGAACCAAGTACATTTTACCGTGCCTTTAAACGTTGGACGAATGAAACTCCTGTGGAATATCGCAAGCGTAAACAACTAAAAAATATGTAATTATTTTGGAATATTTAACCATAAAGGCCCTAATGCGGTTTGTGGTAGTTGAAACTGCTCGGGATAATAGGCATTCACAAAGTATAAACCATGTGCAGGGGCAGTAATGCCTGCTGCTTTACGGTCTTGAGCGGCAAACATCTCGTCAATATGTTCAATCGCATACTGCTCCTGACCAATTTCCAGCAGGCAGCCCATAATATTTCTGACCATGTGATGCAAGAACCCATCAGCCTGAATATCCAAAACCAAGTAAGCACCATGCTGGAATAAACGACAATGCTTGACATGACGCACAGGTTGATTGGACTGGCAGGCCGCAGCACGGAACGTTTCAAAATTATGCGTTCCTTCAAACTTTTTGGCCGCTTCTATCATGTTTTCCACATTCAATGGATAGTAGGCATGTGTGACTTGCCCATACAGTAATGCTGGGCGGTGCGGTGCATTATAGACAATATAGCGATAGCGTCGGGCATTGGCTTTAAAACGGGCATGGAAATCAACATCCATCGGTTGAATCCATTTTAAGGCAATATCTTTGGGGAGTTGGCTATTTGCCCCCATCATCCAACCTCGTTCTGGGCGAATGGCAGTGCTATCAAAATGAGCAACCATATTGGTGGCATGTACGCCAGCATCAGTACGACCTGCACCATGCACAATAATCGGCTCATCCGCAATTTTGCTTAAAACCTGTTCAATCGTTTGCTGAATACTACGTACCCCTGCTTGCTGAGTTTGCCAACCTTTAAAGCGTGTACCGCAATATTCAATACCTATAGCAAAGCGTTGCATAATGGTGTCCTAGAATGTCCAAAATTGTTGCCAATGGCGTTGCTGACCATGACACAGATACAGTAAAACTGCTCGGGCATAGAGATCTGCCTGACTATGATGGGGGTCAAATACCAAAGGTAGATTTGCCAACCATGACCCCGTAGCATATTGTTGTGATAATGCACCCTGCAGCACCTGACTACTCAAAATGACCCAGCATCCAGTATCGAGTAACTGCTGTAGTGTGTGTTGAAGTGCAGGGGAGTTGGGGAGATTACCTGAACCAAATGCCTGTAAAATTAAAATATGTGGTGGATTTTGACGGAATGATTGCAGATCCATGACGATATTTTCTGGGCGATTGGGTACGTTATAATAGTTGAGCAATCGGATCTGTCGGGCTTGCTCAATATGTTGAAGGTGTAGTTTGGGTAACATATTTAAGCTATCTATCGTATGGGTTTGCTGCGTCGAAGTGCCAAAAAAAGCCTGTAAATCCTGCGTATGTGTTTTATAACAACTTGCCGCTTGATAGATGTGCTGGTTGAAACTGAGATAAACCCCAGCCTGTATATGTAAAATTTGTGCTAAAGCAAAATTCAGATTCTGCCACGCATCAGATGCTGGATGTTGAGCTTGTCCTGTATGTTCAAGTAAAGGATATTGACTGCCTGTCACAATAAGATGTAAACGCTGGGCGAAAATATGATGTAAACAGGCAGCTGCATAATGCAGAGTATCCGTACCATGAATCACAATAAAATGCTGATAATCCACACGGAGTTTGTCAATCATCAAACTCAGGGCAATCCAATCACCAATATCCAGTGTACTACTGTCTTGAATATTGGGTGCGGCAAAAAAATCCACATGTGATTGTGGGAAAATATGTTGTAATTGTCGTAAGAATAATGGGGCTGCCATGGGAGTGAGTGGCGTACCAATACAGCCAAAAGTTCCACCCATATAGATAATGGCGATTCTGTTCATACAAAAAAATAAGCAGCCTGAAAGCTGCCTATTGTAACAAGATTGCAGCTTAAGAAGCGATTTTTTGCAGTAGTTGCTCAACTTTTGTCGCTTGCTCAGCAGACAGGGCAGCGTGTTGCTCGATTAAAAGCTCTTTTGCCGCTGCAAACTCACCGAAACGAATATATTGTTCAGCAAGATCGATATCTAAATCTACTGGATTTAATTCTGTAAGCTGTGGGAAAGCCTGTACAATCGGATCTGCTGGATCGGCAAATGACGTACTTGCATCGGGTTGCTCTACAATCGGGGCTGGCTCATCTACATGACGTGCAGATGTTTCAGGCTCTGCCGTAATACCTGCTTCGTCAAGTTGAAACTCAACTACTGGCGTATCTGTTGCTGGTTCAAGTGTTGCAAGATTTTCTAGTGAAAAACTGAGTTCAGGGCTACTATGCTCCTCAACTTGTGCTGGTGTATCCAGTTGAAATTCAAGAGTAGGCTCAGCAGCAGGTGTTTTTTCTTCTGCTGCGGTAAAGCTAAATTCTAGGGTGTTTTCAACATTGGGCGAATGTTCTATGGTGTTTGCTTCAAATTCCAAGGTTGTTAGCGTAGCACTTGACTCTTCCTTGGGTTCTATCGTTGGTGTAGATGCTGGGGTAAAATCAAATGCTAAGCTATCAAAAGCTTGTGAGTTGTTTTGTGTTTCTGGTTCGGCTTTTTGTTCGACTGGAGCATCAATATCTGTGCTGGAATACTCAATAATATCGGCAGTTTTATTAATTTGTTCTGCTTTTTTAAGACGTTCCTGTTCTTCTTTATAGATTTCATGTTCATTATACAATTCTTGATACACTGTATTTAAATTTAGATTTTGTACAGTTTCCATTAATTGCTTAATCGCAAAATCATCATGTTGTAATTGATAAATTTTTAATAAGCGAAAATACAGGTCATGTAAATCTCTGTCCTGATTGAGGGATGAATTAATAAGCCCTTCAGCTTTGGCAAATTCTTTCTCAGCAATGAGAACATCCAGTTTGCCTAATAGGCTTTCCAAATTTATTTTTGGTTTTGCTGGTGCTTCTGGTTCAGGGGCTTTGGTCGCAGGGGTGGCTTTTTTAGCCCCTTTCGCAGTGGTTTTTTTACTACTGGTTGTCGGTGCAGCATTTTCTTTACTTTGTTTTGCCTTAACGACAAATAATGCACCAACAACAAGGACTAAAACAATAATCAGTACAATAGTCATAGTTATACGAGCTCCTGAAGCAATGAGGTGATAACCGTATTTGTTGGGAATTCGGCAAGCACAATAATGGGGGTGTTGGGCATCAATGCAGGGACATGACCTTGCGATTTTGATGTGTTATTCGATGAGTTTTGCGATTTTTTTTGCTCGTTTTGACGCAATTTAAGCTGTTGTTCAAGCTCTGCAAGTCGGGCATTGAGTAGGGCAATCCGTCGTTCTTTTTGTTTAAGTTGCTGGTCTAATTGACGTACATTGTTTTGTAAGCCAAGTGCATTCTGTCGTTGCTGTTTGACCTGAATGGTGAGTTCATTACGCTGTTTTTGCCCATCGCTGCTTTTGTCACTGCCTTGAATTGCCCCTTTGTTATTGGTGACAATACTCATGTGTGCATCGGTTTGTTTATGTACAGAGGGTTGTTGCAATGGCGTAGGGGATACTTTTGTATTCGTGGGCGGATTTTTTTGCGTAGGCACTGCAACTTTTAGTGGTTTTTGTGTCGGCGGATAACTTGGTGAAATATTGAGTACGACGCCTTGTTTTAAGCGATTGGCATTACCATTGACAAAGGCATGTGGATTTTGTGTTTTGATGTCTTTCATGACGTGTTGAATGGACACATGTTGTTGTGCGGCAATACTGGCAGCAATACCCCAGAGTGACTCATTGACCTGAACCTGATGACTATTGTGCGTAGGCGTGGCGGTTGTATCAGCAGTAGAAAAAGTATTCTCGTTATGCTGCACAGTATTTTGTGCCTGTAATGTGGATGATGTCAATTCACCTGAAGTGGTCGTACCGAGTAATTCACCTGTGGCAGAACGACGACTAATACTGATGGTTAAATTAGGTAATGGCAATGCTGCGGTGATGTCAGGTGTTGATGTGGTTTGATGGTGAGGTGGTTGATGGGGCTGTACGGTGACAGAAGATGGGGTTGTTTGTACGGGTGATACTGCCATGGCTGGTGGAGCAGTCACGGTTAATGTTGGGGCAACAGGCATCATTTTTTCTGGTGCGAGTTGTTGCGTAACAGCAATGACCTCTGGTTTAGGTGTATCAAGACGTGGCACGGAAAAAGGTGTTTTGTTCACCAAATTGGGTGGTGCTGTACGTTGAACGGTTAAAGGACGCTCCTGAGGCATGGTTTGTATTGAGCGAGCAACAGGTAAATTTAACGGAATCTCTTTTTCATTGCGGATAAATTGAGGTTTAAGAGGAGTCGCATTAAGGCTGCTCTGTAGGCGGTCAATCCGTGAGGGGAGTTTGGTACGCATTTGTTGGACACGTGTTTGACTACCATCTTGAATTTTCAGCATTAAATCAATGTTACTATCCTGAACTGGGCGTGAGGAAGTAATGACAATAACGCCATTGCCTTGAGCATTTTGTCGAACATAAAAATTGAAATGAGAAAATTGTGCATCCTTAAAGACTTCAGGACGGCCATATTCAAAAGGTTGTGCAATAGACACTTGTATTGGTGTGCTACTTTCGGCATTAAAAAAAGGAATTTCGGCGTACAAGGGTTCACCTTGAGACGAGTCGATTTTCACAGGCTCTAAGGTGAGAGCTTGTGCAAGCGAAGGAATAAGTAAATTTATTCCAATTAAGAATACCCCGAATTGATTATACAATCCCATCATTCGTCCATCTTATAAGTGTTATATCTCTGTACAATGTTATATACGGTTACTTGCCCTAAAACAAGTAACCATGAGCAATTAAAATGATCAATTAGCCGTGTTGGTAGTCAATGAGAATACGCAGCATACGACGTAAAGGCTCGGCAGCACCCCATAATAATTGATCACCTACCGTAAATGCACCCAGATAATCATTGCCCATATTGAGTTTGCGTAAACGCCCTACAGGTACAGTCAAAGTTCCTGTTACCGCAACAGGAGTTAAATCGGTCATAGAGGCTTCACGCGTATTGGGGACGACTTTTGCCCATTGGTTCGACTGGCGAATCATATCTTCGATTTCGTTGAGTGGCACATCTTGGGTTAATTTGATGGTCAATGCCTGAGAATGGCAACGCATTGCACCGATACGCACACAATGGCCGTCAATTGGAACAATATGGCGATTGCCTAAAATTTTATTGGTTTCAACCTGACCTTTCCATTCTTCTTTGGATTGACCACTGTCCAGTTGTTTATCGATATAAGGAATCAATGAACCTGCCAAGGGTACGCCAAAGTTGGCTTTCGGAAAACTGTCACCACGTTGTAAATCGGCAATTTGGCGGTCAATATCTAAAATCGGCGATTTAGGGTCATCTAATAAGGATTTGGTGTTGTTGTAGAGGTAGCCCATGCCTGTAATCAGTTCACGCATATTTTGTGCACCTGCACCTGATGCAGCCTGATAGGTCATAGAAGTTGCCCATTCCACCAGATTATTTTGGAATAATGCACCTAAGCCCATCAACATCAAAGAGACGGTACAGTTACCACCAATAAAATCTTTGACCCCATTAACCAAACCATCTTTGATGACATTGGCATTCACAGGGTCAAGTACGATGATGGCATGATCTGCCATACGCAAGGTACTTGCTGCATCAATCCAATAACCTTTCCAACCCTCTGCACGTAGTTTTGGAAAAATCTCGGAAGTATAATCGCCACCCTGACACGTGAGGATAACGTCCATATTTTTTAGACTGTCAATATCCATTGCATTCATTAAAGCAGGGGCAGTCTTTCCGCCAAATGTAGGAGCTTCACCACCTGCATTACTGGTTGAAAAATAAAATGGTTCAAAATGAGCAAAATCATTTTCTTCGACCATACGTTGCATGAGAACAGAACCCACCATTCCACGCCAACCCACCAAACCTACTTTCATCGCATTGTGCCTCGGTGTTCATTAAAATAAAAAACGGACTTTAAGTGTAGCAAATCATCGTCACGATGCACAGTATTCGAGAGTAAAACATCATAGGATTGTGAGGGTTATTTTTGCATTCAGTATACAACGACAAGGAAAGATGTCATGAAGGGTATTCTTGTACGTTTTAACTTACAAATACTGCGGTGATTAGCGTCTATTTTAAACACAAAATTTTACCTATCATACACACATCAGCACAGGAAACGAGAAATGGATATTTCTCACTAAGGATGGATAATAGCTGAATGGAACGTCATCACGGAGTGGATGAGGAAAGGAAACCAGATAAAAATAATTAACGCTTTGCACAACCACATATTACCCCAGTTGAACAGGATGTTTGACTGGGGTTATGTATTTTTAGGGTGTATGCTTTTAAGATAAAATTTAAGCTTTGCCTGTTGTGGTTAATAAATCTTCTCATATCCCTCTGGACGTGTTTTAAAACGCTTGTGAAACCACATCCATTGTGTTGGTGCACGACGGATTTGCATTTCTAATAATTGATTGACTCGGGTTGCGTCGCTAATGGCATCTTCAGTTGGGTAATTTTCCAGTTCAGGTTCGATGATAATTTGATATTTTGGATCTTTTTCACCGATACGATAGAATTGGATAGACAGCACTTTTGCATGAGTTTCACGTGCTAAACGACGTTGAGCAATTACGGTTGCGGCTGGAACACCAAAAAAATCTGCCATCACACCTTGTTTTAGCCCAAAATCTTGATCAGGCGAATACCATGCAATATGTCCTGTTTTCAACCGTTCAACTAAACGAGGTGTATTGCGACTACTGATGAGTTCGCCATAGGTTGCTTGTCGTGCAGTACAAAAGAACCATTCAAAGATGGGATTGTTTTGTGGGCGATACATCACATCAACGGCAAAGAAGCGGCTACAAATATAGCCGCCAGCATCTAAGAGCGTACTATGCGAACCCAGTAGAATCACCCCATGCCCATCTTTTTGTGCGGCTTGTAATGCCTCTAGCCCTTCGATGCTCACCCGACCATCAAACCAGTTTTTGTGAAACCAAGATTTTAAGGTCTCAAATACCCCCAGCATCATATCAACAAAGACTTGTTTGCCTTGTCGTTGTACGTCTTCGGCAGACCATTCGGGGAAACAGAGTTCCAAATTGCGAATGGTGGTTTGACGGCGAGATTTTAGAATTTTCCACGCAATACTTGCCAAAGCATAGGCGATATAGCGTTGAACCGTCCACGGTAAAATTGACAAGAATAGAAAAACTAGGATGACTAACCAAATACCCCAATATTGGGGTAGGAGGAAAGACCATTGAAAATGAGGGGCAGAAGTAGAGGGTTTGGCTTGTGACATGTATCTTCCAAGTTAGGCGCAATGCGTCGTGCTGGTATCAAGCCCTTTGCTTTGACTACTTGGTGTATAGAGCGATTTGAGCAAGGTTTGCAACAATTGTTCTGCCGTTTGTGTATCTTGTACCAGTGGGCTATTTAAAGTGATGACATAGGCATAACCATAACGACTTTGGATGGCAATATCTAAATGTTGTTGGTCATGTGTCAAACGAGTAAACATCGCATCGCCTTGGCTCGTTTTAAGGAGTTTTGAACTTGTGGCAGTAGCTTGATATTTTTGCTGGTATAGGGCAATGAGCTGCTCGTTAATCGTTTTTAAATCACTGTCCGTGGTAAGGTGTAATGATGCGTTTTGATGAAGATTAAACGTATCAATACGTACTTGCTGTTTTTGCTGGTCAATGATATCAAGGCTTGTACCCATAGCATTACAGGACTGCTTCAACTCTACAGCACCACGTAACACATTTGAACTTAAATCAAAGTCAAAAATCTGTGCTGGGGCATGGTAAATTTTTTGTAGCGGTAATTCTGGCTTGTTGTGCGGTGCCGTGTGACATGCAGCCAATGCAATAGCACTCCATAATACAGTCCAATGTGCCAATTTCACCATCATTCTCCTTGTAGCTGACTTTCCAGTGCTGTCCAGCGCTCTAGTTTTTCCAGTAACTGTTCTTCTATTTCCGCCAAACGTGTGGCAGTTTGAGTGGCTTGCTCTGGCTGACTGATAAATAAATTGCCATCGGCAAGTTGTTCTTCCAGTATTTTTTGCTCGTTTTCCAGTGAGGCAATCAATTCTGGTAGTTGTTCCAACTCTCGTTGTTCTTTATAACTTAATTTTACCTTTTTCGGTAGTTGATTCTTGGAAATTTCTTTATTTACACTGGAAATATCAATTTTTCCAGCTTTGGAAAGGGCTTTTGTTGTGTGTTGCAAACGCTGGGTGAGATAATCTTGATAACCGCCGACGTACTCATTGATATTGCCTTTACCATCAAATACCCAAGTCGAAGTAACGACATTGTCCATAAAGGCACGGTCATGGCTAATCAGTAATAATGTGCCTTTGTAGTCTGCCAACATTTCTTCTAATAACTCCAACGTCACCATATCAAGGTCATTGGTAGGTTCGTCCATGACAATCAGATTGGATGGTTTTAACAAAAGTTTGGCGAGTAATATGCGATTGCGTTCACCACCAGATAAGGCTTTGACTGGTGTTCTGGCACGTTCTGGGGCAAATAAAAAATCTTGTAAATAGCTATAAATATGTCGGCGTTGTCCATTGACATCCACAAAATCTGAACCTTCACTGACATTTTGTGCCACAGATTTTTCTAAGTCTAATTGGTGGCGTAACTGGTCGAAATAAGCCACTTCAAGTTGTGTGCCGACCTTGACCGTACCTTGGTGCGGAATATCCCCAAGAATAGCCTTAATTAATGTGGTCTTGCCGACACCATTGTCACCCACTAAGCCGATACGGTCACCACGTAACACAATCGCTGAAAAGTCTTTAATCAGTGGCTGATGATTGTAGCTCACTGCAAGCTTCTCAATTTCAAAAACAATTTTTCCTGAACGACTGGCTTCCTGTGCTGCCATATTGACCTTGCCTTGTTGGGAGCGTCGGGCTCTGGATTCTTCTCGTAAGGCTTTTAAGGCACGGACACGCCCTTCGTTGCGAGTGCGGCGAGCTTTGATGCCTTGACGAATCCATGTTTCTTCTTCGGCTAGTTTTTTGTCAAACAAGGCATTTTGTTTTTCTTCGGCTTCCATTTGCTGGGCTTTTAAGTCCAAGTAGCGAGAATAATTGCCCTCAAAGCTGCGTAATGTACCTCTATCGAGTTCGACAATACGAGTAGATAATCTATCGACAAAAGCACGGTCATGCGAAATAAATAATACCGTCAGGTTGTGTTGTTCGAGTAAAAAACTTTCTAGCCATTCAATGCTTTCGACATCCAAATGGTTGGTGGGTTCATCTAATAATAGGACATCGGGTTGGGTGAGTAATGCTCTGGCGAGTAGTACACGACGTTTACGTCCACCTGATAAATCGGCAAGATCAGCATTGGGATCTAAGCCCATTTTGGCTAAAATGGTATTGACCTGATTTTCCAGCGACCAGCCATCGAGTTGGTCAAGTTGATGTTGTAATTCACCCATGCGGTCGCAGGCTGCCATATCTCCAGTCACACACGCATTGCTTGCTTCATGGTATTGTTTTAACACTTGAGCGGCCTTGCCTGCACCTTCTGCGACAATATCTGCCACCAGACCTGAGGACATCGGGACATCCTGTGCTAGCATGGCAATGCGTACCCCATTCTGGATAGAGACTTCACCACTATCAGGTAATAAACTACCTTCAATCAATTTGAGTAATGTGGATTTTCCTTCACCATTACGTCCAATTAAACAGACACGTTCGCCACGTTCTAGGGTAAAATTTGCAGCGTCAAGCAGGGCAGGGCCACCAAAAGCCAAATGAATTTCTCGTAAGGTAATATAAGCCATAAGTTTGCCCGATGTTGTGTGTAAAATTTGAGGAGTACAGCATGTCAAATCCGCCATCGCATGATGACTATGCGACATTGTGCAAAGTCGTTGAAGATTTGCAAGTAAAAATGACATTTTTAGATGATTTAGTTGAACAATTAAACGATCAGATTGCTCGGCAGAATGGAGAAATCGTCGATTTGCATAAAAAAATGCAGTTTTTGTATCAGCGTGTGGAGTCGGCAGATTTATCTGAGGGGATTGCACCGTTTGATCCATTGACCAATAGACCGCCACATTATTGATTCAGATTCTGAATTTTTCGGGTTCTATGTATTCCCATTTGTTTTTTAACGATTTTTTAATTTTTCGTAGAGAAAATTTTGATTTCTTGAACCGTGAATAATCTCTAGTACATGGACATTAAAGCCGAGAACGTCAAAATAGGCAACATAAGGTAAATCCTGAATGGTTAATTTTCTAATACTGTCAGAAAAATCAGAAATTTGACATCGGTTCGGCATGATGTCTAATTGTGCTATGCTTGTCATTATCTGTGTCGATATGCTTTCAGCCAATTCGTAACCGCCAACTGTTGCATAATATAGTAGGATTTCCTGTAAATCTTCTTGGGCTTGTTGTTCGTAAATGATGTTGTAATGGTCAAGATGATTCATCATGTTTACTTACTACTCATTAAAAATGCTTTTACTTTTTCCATGGCTATTTTATGGGCTTCCTGACTGCTTATACCACTTGAACCATTTTCATGTAGATTTTTTTGAGCTTGTAAAACTCTTTGTTTGACCCATTCGTTATATTCCTCATCAGCTTTTTGCTCGGCAATATAGCGTTCAACCGCTTCAATCAGCAAATAATGAACACTCCGATTTTTTGATTGCGCAATTTTTTGTAGGTCTGATTTGATGCCTACATCAACTTTTATGGAAAGATGAGCTTTTTCAGGCGATTGTATCGTTGTTTGCATAGCATTTCCTGTAAAGGTAGTAAAAGTTAGTAGGATTTGGTTATTATAGTATAGATTGCAGCTACTTTTGTCTATTTGTTTGGGGATGAGCATTGATTTTATGATGGTTTTTGTTATTGTGTAGATGTGCATTGAAGTCATGGATGATAGGGCTGTAATGAAAAAAGTATTGTTACTGGATATTGAAAATCAAAGTAAAAAACTAAGAGAACTTACAATTTTATTAGAACAATATCATCAAGTTATTCTGGTATATGCGACATCAAATTTAGTGATTGCTTTAGATGACTTGATGATATTTAGCCAAGCAATTCAGGAGCAACGGCTATTAGTTATCAAGATGCCTAAAGCTGGAGCAAATTCGGCAGATTTCGGTCTAACCTTTATTGCAGGGCGATTATCTGCGACTTTAGAACAGGGGAGTTGTGTTGATGTTATGTCGAATGATAAAGAGATGTCTTATGCTGTTGAGTTGTTAAGTCAAGTAGGGATTCAATCTATTCAATTAAAACAATTAATTGAATCACCAAAAAATCCTGAACCAATATTGGTTACACAAGAAAAAATTGTCAATCAACAAGAGTCTATACCATTAGTTACGCAAGATATAACCAGAGTGCTTGAAATTTTGGTAAAAAATAAGCCAAAGAAACAAAAATCATTAAAAAAATCACTGGTGGTATGGTGTCAGATTGATAAGGGGAAAGCCAATATTATGATTCAGACTTTACAGCGTATGAGTTGTATTATGATTAAAGAGGATAAGATAAAATATAATGAACAAACGATTCAGAGTGTATTGCTACAATCTTGTAAAAAGATTGATATTAGCCCTATTGCTGATGAAATGACAATGGCATATATTTCGGTGCGTCCACATTTAATGAGAGTTAAGCAATATTGTAATTATCTTGAAAAAATTAAAAATAATAAACCGACAAAACAAAGCGGATTAGAAAACTCTTTAAAGTCAGTGTTAAAATTGGAACAGGATGCACCAGTAAAGAATATGATAAATTTGCTTAAAAAACATAAAATTATTCAAATTGATGGGCAAAAGATTATTTATCAGGTAGATAGTATTATGCAATGGGCATCTATAAAATAACTTGTCATCAAATCGTCATACCTTGGTCACAAAACATTCAAATTCATTTCCTATGCTGAATGCGAACAAGAAAGCACTTACATGTATATCAATAGAGGTGGATATACACAATATACGCATAGGAGTATAGAGCATGAACAAAATAAAAACTGCACAACAAACCATACTGGATTGGGATTTACGGGGATGTATCTATCTCAATCACTGGTCAAGCAATCCCTATATTTCACAATGTTTTAAACGAATCAGCCGACTAGGTGATGGCATATTCTGGTATGCCATGCTGGCAATAGTTTGGTTGCTGCACGGCTTAAATTATTATCTGCAAGTGATATATCTTATTCTTGCCAGTAGTGTAGGTACGCTGATTTATAAACTACTCAAACGTCATACCGTGCGTCCACGTCCTTATCAGGTACATCAGGTGATTATTCTTGGCGAACGTCCACTTGACCACTTTAGTTTCCCATCAGGACATACGCTACATGCGGTCATGATTACGATGGTATTAGGTACGCTTGAACCTGTATTGCTGATTGTAATGCTCCCTTTTAGTATATTGGTGGCATTATCTCGTATGATTTTGGGATTGCATTATCCAACGGATGTGATGGTAGGGGCAGGTTTGGGTGTGTTGATGGCGAGTTTCATATTGTGGTGTGCACCTGTACTTGGGATTGCACTGTAAAATGAGTACCCACCACAATAATTCAATCAAACCTTATTGATAGGTTTTTAATAATAAACCATAACTATCATCATCGTCCTGATGGGTGACTTTAATCGGTAAATAATTCAGGCTAGGTGCAAGCCAGAAAAAGGTATTCTTAGTTGCTCGACTATGTTTTAAACGGACTTTCACGGTGTCATAGGTTTGACCATTTGCTGCTTTGATTTTTTCTGTACCTTCCTTGATAAATTGACGCGTATCTACTTCTTTGTAGCTGGCAATGACATAATTGGGTTTTAAACCACCATGCTGTAAATCTTCTCGTACCTGTAATTCGGCATTTAAGTCATCCAATACATTATTTTGCCAAACCAGTACACGTTGTGTCCCTTTGCGGTTGGTAATAATTTGTTTTTGCTGAGGTTTAAAGTCCAGACTCACCACATCTTTATGGATCAAAATCTTGGTTTGGCGTTGATAGCTGATGGCGTGGATTTGCCCTTGCTGAAAACTAAATTTACTGGTTTCTGTGGCACTGCCAATGAGTGGGATTTTTGAGCTAAATTGATATTGCCATTGATTGCCATTTTGTGTGAGTTTGCGTGTGGCATCGCCCATGGTTTTATTGCCGTAGGTGAATTGATATGTCGCAGAAAAAGGGCTAAGTGCATACGTGGAACATGCAAGGGAAATGCTGACTGTGGCGAATGTTGCTTGCATCAAGCGACGCATAACCGTAGAAATCGTGTACATAAAGTGCCTTTGTCTGATCAATCAGGATGAATTTTTAGCTTAAAAAAGCCGAAACAAAAATACGATGCTTAAAGTGTATCAAAATGTGATAAATGTAACAGCTACTTCGTTTTTAGTCCTGAATTGGGCTAATGTCGATGTCATCATCATCCAAGTCAAATTCATCTATGATATGGTCTTTTTTGTTGCGATTAAACACCCCATCCAGATTCACATTGGCAAGCAAAAGGAGTTCAGATTCTTTTAAAATGCCATGGTTGATATGTACTCGTTTTAAGGTTCGGGTCACTTTATCAATACTGCCGAGCCAGCGATTTAGACTCAGATGCAATAAGCTATGTTTGACTTGAACAATATCATAACGTTGTAGAATGGGACCTAAGGGGTCTTTGTCCATCATGCGTTGATAAATAAATAATGCAAGGTTTGCACCGATTTTTTTGAGTGCACCATCGAAACGGGCATCAATGACTTGGGTTTTGCTGATTTGTTCAAAAACCAGTAATTGAATGTCTTTGTCAAATTGCATTTGGATTAATCTTAAATCTACTGACAGTTCGGCATAGATACCAATGACATCAACAGTGGCATAGAGTCGTAGCCAATCATCGTGAAGATCGGCGTGTAAATCTTTGATCAATCCAACTTTATCGGTGACATACTTTTGCAAGGTGGCATTAAGCATGTTCTCGGAAACAGAAAAGTCTCGTTCTTCTTCGATTAAATCCTCTGCACGCTGATACAGTTGCAGGACAGAAGAGGTAATTTTAGAGAGAAAACTTGACATAATGGCTCACTTAAAATAACTGATAATGAAGACATGCTATCCGTAGTCTTTGCTATATGCACAACTTGCTTTTATTTGGAGAGATAGCATAATGTATATGACATAATGATAATTATACGTGTGAATCAGTCAATTTCAATGTATTAAGGGGTAAGGATACTTGGTTAATCAATCAAAGCAAGATGATTTGCAGTTTTTGCAGCATACAGTGCGGATCAAACAATGGTGGGCTGACCCGATTTTTTTGGTGGCTTTGATTGTGGCTGCAAGCATTCATTCTATTGGTTTGAGTGTTGGATTTGTTGCAGGTTCATCTGCACCGATGGCGACCAAAGATGTCACGATTGCAGTAAAATTAACCCAAGAAAAAATTGAAGATGCTGATTTTGAAGCACAAGCCAATCAAAAAGGTGGTGGGGAACGTAAACAGGCACATAGCATGACCACGCCGATTCCAGCAACTGCCCCAGATAGTCATTTGGGTGAACAACAGCAAGATATGTTGGAGCAATTGGAACAAAAGAAAGAACTGGATTTTCAGGAACGCATGCTGATGACGACTTTAAGCTGGCAAAAGCAAAGTCAGGATGAGGCACGTAAGCAAGCACAGGAAGAACAGCTGGAGAGTCAAAGACAATCCCGTGCAGCAATGATTGCCAGTATTGAAGCACAATATGCCCAGCGTCAGCAGATGTATGCCAAGCAGCAAAAAGTCAAAACCGTGACTGATATTCAGGCCAAACAAAATGCCGCTGCTGCATATTTGGATAAATTTCGTCAAAAAGTGGAAACCTTTGGTAATCGTTACTATCCAGATGCAGCCAGACAACAGGGCTTGTCAGGCGATGTGCGGTTGATGGTGATTTTAAATGCACAAGGCGGTATTCGGGCAATTCGGTTATTGGAGAGTTCAGGACATGCTGTGTTGGATGAGGCGGCTAAAGCATCTGTGCGTCGTGCCATGCCATTTGGGCGGTTTGATGATGCAATGCAAAAAGAATTTAGTGAGCTGCGTATCGTGCGGACATGGCGTTTTGATGCCAAAGATTCGGTATTTGATGTGCAGTGAGGTTTTATTATTTCAGATAGCTATTAATTCTTGCTCTTAACATAGGGTCTTCGTCTTCTT
>SSHE01000080.1 GCA_008017315.1 Acinetobacter sp. | reverse complement strand
TCACCGACCTATGGAGATATATTATATTTATCAAAAACCTTTCATAGAAGCGGCTCGTGCAGGTTATGATATGAAGAGAGTGAAATTTCTTTGTGATCAATTGCTTTTTATTTCAACCGTTCGCAAAAAGAAAAAATAATAATTTCCATATATATAATAATGTATATTGGTTATAAAGGTCCTTATTTTGTAAAGAAACGCGAAAACTTTCATATTGGGGTTTAAAAAAGTCTCGTAAAAGTTTGGTGGTTGTGAAAAAAGGTGTACCTTTGCATCCGCTTTCCGAAACGACGGGGAGCCGATGAGAATCGTTCTTTGATAGAATTACATAAACAGACAAGTAGTACAAGAAGCGTTGCACAGTCCCGGTCGAAGAGTCCGGGTACGGTGCGAAGGAACATGAAGAAAGAACCGTCAATTGAGAGATTGAGAAGAAGGTGCTTCCGAGAAACCGAGAAAGTCCATCAGGCTGAGGAGAAGACGGCATCCGTTGCGTTCCGCTCATGCGGGGCGTTGCGTTGCTGAAGAGAAAATTATACAATGAAGAGTTTGATCCTGGCTCAGGATGAACGCTAGCTACAGGCTTAACACATGCAAGTCGCGGGGCAGCATCAGGTTAGCTTGCTAACCTGGATGGCGACCGGCGCACGGGTGAGTAACGCGTATCCAACCTGCCCTCCACCAGGGGATAGCCCCGCGAAAGCGGGAGTAATGCCCTATGCCCTCACGCAACGTCATCAGCGCGTGAGGAAAGGAGCGATCCGGTGGCGGATGGGGATGCGTCTGATTAGGCAGTAGGCGGGGCAACGGCCCACCTAGCCGACGATCAGTAGGGGTTCTGAGAGGAAGGTCCCCCACATTGGAACTGAGACACGGTCCAAACTCCTACGGGAGGCAGCAGTGAGGAATATTGGTCAATGGACGAGAGTCTGAACCAGCCAAGTAGCGTGAAGGATGACTGCCCTATGGGTTGTAAACTTCTTTTATAAGGGAATAAAGTGAGGGACGTGTCCCTTTTTGTATGTACCTTATGAATAAGGATCGGCTAACTCCGTGCCAGCAGCCGCGGTAATACGGAGGATCCAAGCGTTATCCGGATTTATTGGGTTTAAAGGGAGCGTAGGTTGACATATAAGTCAGCTGTGAAAGTTTACGGCTCAACCGTGAAATTGCAGTTGATACTGTATGTCTTGAGTGTACAAGAGGTGGGCGGAATTCGTGGTGTAGCGGTGAAATGCTTAGATATCACGAAGAACTCCAATTGCGAAGGCAGCTCACTGGGGTACAACTGACACTGAGGCTCGAAAGTGTGGGTATCAAACAGGATTAGATACCCTGGTAGTCCACACAGTAAACGATGAATACTCGCTGTTTGCGATATACAGTAAGCGGCCAAGCGAAAGCATTAAGTATTCCACCTGGGGAGTACGCCGGCAACGGTGAAACTCAAAGGAATTGACGGGGGCCCGCACAAGCGGAGGAACATGTGGTTTAATTCGATGATACGCGAGGAACCTTACCCGGGCTTGAATTGCAGAGGAACATAGTTGAAAGATTATGGCCGCAAGGTCTCTGTGAAGGTGCTGCATGGTTGTCGTCAGCTCGTGCCGTGAGGTGTCGGCTTAAGTGCCATAACGAGCGCAACCCTTATCATTAGTTACTAACAGGTCATGCTGAGGACTCTAGTGAGACTGCCGTCGTAAGATGTGAGGAAGGTGGGGATGACGTCAAATCAGCACGGCCCTTACGTCCGGGGCTACACACGTGTTACAATGGGGGGTACAGAGGGCCGCTACCACGCGAGTGGATGCCAATCCCAAAAACCTCTCTCAGTTCGGACTGGAGTCTGCAACCCGACTCCACGAAGCTGGATTCGCTAGTAATCGCGCATCAGCCACGGCGCGGTGAATACGTTCCCGGGCCTTGTACACACCGCCCGTCAAGCCATGGGAGCCGGGGGTACCTGAAGTACGTAACCGCAAGGAGCGTCCTAGGGTAAAACTGGTGACTGGGGCTAAGTCGTAACAAGGTAGCCGTACCGGAAGGTGCGGCTGGAACACCTCCTTTCTGGAGTGATTTCGTAAAAGGTTTTATGATTATTACTTTAAGTCTGATTA
This sequence comes from Acinetobacter sp., assembly GCA_008017315.1. Lineage (GTDB taxonomy): Bacteria > Pseudomonadota > Gammaproteobacteria > Pseudomonadales > Moraxellaceae > Acinetobacter. The sequence continues at coordinate 3,634 of SSHE01000080.1, read as the reverse complement.
AGGTTAGATTTATCTGTTGTACTACTGGTACTTGTTTATTTAATATATAGTTGTTAGATAACACAAGAGAAAAAAAGAAGCCGAGCCGAAAGGCAAGGGTTTGAACACAGTCCTATAGCTCAGTTGGTTAGAGCGCTACACTGATAATGTAGAGGTCGGCAGTTCAACTCTGCCTGGGACTACGAATCTCTTGATTCGGGGGATTAGCTCAGCTGGCTAGAGCATCTGCCTTGCACGCAGAGGGTCAACGGTTCGAATCCGTTATTCTCCACTTTAGGTTCTTTAGAGCCGACAACGATCTTTGACATAATGTACAAAAGCAAAAAGTAAATTTTTTAGTAAGAGCTAAAAGTATATATCAACCATACGTTTTGATTCGATATTTATATTGGATTAAGAAGTGTTTGATAAGAAGAAAGTAAGCAAGGGCACATGGTGGATGCCTTGGCTCTCAGAGGCGATGAAGGACGTGATAAGCTGCGATAAGCTTCGGGTAGGTGCAAATGACCTTTGATCCGAAGATTTCCGAATGGGACAACCCAATATCTTGAAGAGATATTATACTGCTATGCAGTAGGCTAACGCAGGGAACTGAAACATCTTAGTACCTGCAGGAAAAGAAAATAATAATGATTCCGCTAGTAGTGGCGAGCGAACGCGGAATAGCCCAAACCATATATGTTACGGCATATATGGGGTTGTAGGACCACGATGTGGGATCTCAACAGTAGAGAAGAAGTAACTGGAAAGTTACGCCATAGCGGGTGATAGCCCCTTATTCGAATACTGTTTGACCCTAGTGGTATCCTGAGTAGCGCGGAACACGTGAAATTCTGTGTGAATCTGCCGGGACCATCCGGTAAGGCTAAATACTCCTGAGAGACCGATAGTGAACCAGTACTGTGAAGGAAAGGTGAAAAGCACTTCGAATAGAAGAGTGAAATAGTTCCTGAAACCATGTGCCTACAAGCGGTCGGAGCAGCCTTGTGCTGTGACGGCGTGCCTTTTGCATAATGAACCTACGAGTTACTTTTTCCGGCAAGGTTAAGGGTCTTGAGACCTGCAGCCGAAGCGAAAGCGAGTCTTAACAGGGCGATTTAGTCGGAAGGAGTAGACGCGAAACCAAGTGATCTACCCTTGGCCAGGTTGAAGGTTAGGTAACACTAACTGGAGGACCGAACCGATAAGCGTTGAAAAGCTTCCGGATGAGTTGAGGGTAGGGGTGAAAGGCTAATCAAACTTGGAGATAGCTCGTACTCCCCGAAATGCATTTAGGTGCAGCCTTGTTTATTACTAATGTGAGGTAGAGCGACTGATAAGATGCGAGGGCTTCACCGCCTATCAAGTCTTGATAAACTCCGAATGCGCATTAGTTTTAGAACAGGAGTGAGGGCGCGGGTGCTAAGGTCCGCGTCCGAGAGGAGAAGAATCCAGACCATCAGCTAAGGTCCCCAAATAACCGCTGAGTTGAACTAACGAAGTCAGATTGCTAAGACAGCTAGGATGTTGGCTTGGAAGCAGCCATTCATTTAAAGAGTGCGTAACAGCTCACTAGTCGAGGAATTTGGCGTGGATAATAATCGGGCATAAGCGGTTTACCGAAGCTATGGAACCATTTATGGTTGGTAGGGGAGCATTCCACTCTGCGTTGAAGGCGAAGCGTCAGCTTCTCTGGAGCGTGTGGAAACGCAAATGTAGGTATAAGTAACGATAAAGGGGGTGAGAAACCCCCTCGCCGAAAGACTAAGGTTTCCTGATCAACGCTAATCGGATCAGGGTTAGTCGGGTCCTAAGGCTCCGCCGAAAGGCAATGCCGATGGCTGAAATGGTTAATATTCCATTACTACCTTTAAGAGTGATGTGGGGACGGAGTAGTGACAGTGCCGCGAACTGACGGAATAGTTCGTTAAAGGGTGTAGAAGTTGAGGAATGCAGGCAAATCCACATTCCGATTCGAACCTGATAGTATGGAGCGTCTTCGGACAATCCAATAGTGCATGTAAACAGACTTCCAAGAAAATCCGCTAAACTTAATCTTCTAGGTACCCGTACCGTAAACGGACACACGTAGTCGGGTTGAATATACTAAGGCGCTTGAGTGAATCACGGTTAAGGAACTAGGCAAATTGACCCTGTAACTTCGGGATAAAGGGTCCCTCCTCGCAAGAGAGGGCGCAGAGAATAGGTCCAGGCAACTGTTTAACAAAAACACAGGGCTGTGCAAAATCGAAAGATCACGTATACAGCCTGACACCTGCCCGGTGCTGGAAGGTTAAGAGGAGATGTTATCGCAAGAGACGCATTGAATTGAAGCCCCAGTAAACGGCGGCCGTAACTATAACGGTCCTAAGGTAGCGAAATTCCTTGTCGGGTAAGTTCCGACCTGCACGAATGGTGTAATGATCTGGACACTGTCTCAACCGTGAGCTCAGTGAAATTGTAGTATCGGTGAAGATGCCGATTACCCGCGATGGGACGAAAAGACCCCGTGAACCTTTACTATAGCTTAACATTGAATTTGGGCCATTGATGTGTAGGATAGGTCGGAGACTATGAAGCGGGTACGCTAGTATTCGTGGAGTCGCTGTTGAAATACGACCCTTTGATTGTTTGAATTCTAACCCGTTTTTAATGGGGACACTGTTTGGTGGGTAGTTTGACTGGGGTGGTCGCCTCCAAAAGTGTAACGGAGGCTTCTAAAGGTACCCTCAGGACGATTGGTAACCGTCCGTAGAGTGTAATGGCATAAGGGTGCTTGACTGGGAGACCGACAAGTCGATCAGGTAGGAAACTAGAGCATAGTGATCCGGTGTTTCTGTATGGAAAGGACATCGCTCAAAGGATAAAAGGTACTCCGGGGATAACAGGCTGATCCCTCCCAAGAGCTCATATCGACGGAGGGGTTTGGCACCTCGATGTCGGCTCGTCACATCCTGGGGCTGGAGAAGGTCCCAAGGGTTGGGCTGTTCGCCCATTAAAGTGGCACGCGAGCTGGGTTCAGAACGTCGTGAGACAGTTCGGTCTCTATCTATCGTGGGCGTATGAAATTTGCGTGGCTCTGACACTAGTACGAGAGGACCGTGTTGGACTGACCTCTGGTTTACCGGTTGTGCCGCCAGGTGCATTGCCGGGTATCTAAGTCGGGATTGGATAAGTGCTGAAAGCATCTAAGTACGAAGCCAGCCACAAGATTAGATTTCTTAGGGTCGTCAAAGACGATGACGTTGATAGGTTGCAGGTGTATAGATAGAAATATCACAGCCGAGCAATACTAATTGCCCGTTCACTTTCTTCTTGTCAGTATGGTTTTTATATACGTTTAGCTGACTGAATGTTTATTTTTTGTGTACATTATGTCTACCTTATTAAGGTGACTATAGCACAAGGGTTCCACCTCTTCCCATTCCGAACAGAGAAGTTAAGCCTTGTCACGCCGATGGTACTGCGTAACAGTGGGAGAGTAGGTAGTCGCCGTTTTTAGAGAAGTCCTGCAGCTATAAAAGCTGTGGTACTTTTTGCGTTTAAAGAAGGCTATAAGATGTGTTATAGCTCATCCTTTATGTAGACTTAATTCATAAATGAAGTAGTGGTCAATTTATTAATTGGCCTTTATTGATAAAGTTTTAACGTAATT
>SSHE01000115.1 GCA_008017315.1 Acinetobacter sp. | reverse complement strand
CATTCAATCAATGAAAATATATTCGATCGATCAATCAGTAAAAATCCACACAAGTTGTTCTTCTATTCTCTTAATGATCTTCTCGATGATTCGTCATCATCAAGCTAGGTCGGCTATGTTACTCTAAATCTCTTTAAAGTCAACAGGCAATTTCGATATTTTTAAAACTTATCAACCAACCCAAGAATCTAACCACTTTAGTCAAACCTTTGTTTATCAACAAGTTTTTATCTGCATCACCGCCGATGGATGTGCATTCTACAGCATTTTAGATGGGTTGCAAGCGTTTTTAAAAAATTAATCAATCGGTTGTTTTATTTTTAAACTTAAAGTCTTGCAACTTATTGTTTTACAATCATTATTAATTTCAAAAACAATAAAAGCCCAAATTAATTCAGGCTTTTATTCGTTGTTTTTCTTTAAATTAAATACCTTATGACACTTTGTCGCCAGCTTTTGCTCCACTATCAGGCGAGAGAATAAATACACCTTCACCATTTCCAGCTGCCAAAACCATACCATTTGAGATACCAAAACGCATTTTTCGTGGTGCAAGGTTTGCAACCATCACCACCAATTTACCTTTTAAATCTTCAGGTTGGTATTGTTCACGAATACCACTAAACACATTGCGAGGTTCAGTTTCACCAATATCTAACGTAAGTTGTAAGAGTTTATCCGAACCCTCCACAAGCTTGGCATCCAATACGTGTGCAACTCGTAAATCAACCTTCAAGAAATCATCAATTGTAATGACTGATGTATCATTCACCGCAACTTCTGACTTTTTCTCGGATTTTTTATCCACTTTCTTTTCAATTTTGACTGTTTCAACAGCTAACGAATCCTTAGAATCTTCGACCATTGCATCCACAGCTTTTTGATCTACACGTTGCATCATAGGTTGAAATTGAGCAATTTCATGATTGAGCAATCGTATTTGTGCAGAAGAAAAATTCATATGTTCTAACTTTAAGAAAGTCTGCGTATGCTCCGCCAATGTCGGCAATATTGGGGCAAGATAGACCATTAATTTATGAAATAAATTTAAGCCAACACTACAAATATCCTGAATTGCAGGGTCATTTGGGTTAGTTTTGGCTAATGCCCACGGTTTTTTCTCATCAATATATTGATTGGCTTTATCCGCAAGTGCCATGATGTCACGAACTGCACTCGAAAATTCACGTGCCTCATAGGCTTGGGCAATAGACTCTCCAGCGTCAATAAAGTTTTGTAGCAATTCAGGTTCTGCACATTCTTTCGATAAGGTATTATTAAAGCTGGTATTGATAAATTTTGCACAGCGACTGGCGATATTGACCACTTTACCAACCAAATCTGAATTCACCTTTTGAATAAAATCATCTAGATTCAAGTCAGAATCTTCAACTTTATCTGATAATTTTGAAGCAAAGTAATAACGTAAATATTCAGGATTTAGATGTTGCAAGTAGGTTTCAGCTTTAATAAATGTACCACGAGATTTTGACATTTTTTGACCATTGACTGTCAAAAAGCCATTAACAAATAAACCTGTTGGCGTACGATAACCCGCCCCCTCCAACATGGCAGGCCAAAACAAAGCATGGAAATAGACAATGTCTTTACCAATGAAATGATAAACTTCGTGTTGGCTGTCTTTTTTCCAATAATCATCAAAGTTAAGTTCTGGGCGTTTGGTTTGAATATAGTTTTCAAAGCTCGACATATAACCAATGGGTGCATCCACCCAGACATAAAAATATTTATTCGGTGCATCTGGAATTTCAAAGCCAAAATAAGGTGCATCTCGAGAGATGTCCCAATCTGCCAGCCCAGCTTCAAACCATTCATCCAGTTTATTGGCAATAGATACAGGCAAACGCCCCGTATCACGTGTCCATTTTTGCAAATATTCGGAAAAATTAGGTAATTTAAAAAAATAATGGTCTGAGGATTTTTCAACAGGTGTTGCACCGCTCAATGTCGAGTGTGGGTTCAGCAATTCGGTTGCATTGTAGGTTGTACCGCAAACCTCACAAGCATCACCATATTGGTCATCAGTTTTACATTTAGGGCATGTACCTTTGATAAAACGATCCGACAAAAACATTTGTTTTTCTGGATCATATAGTTGTGTTACAGGACGCACAGCGATATTGCCAGCTGCACGGTTTTGTAGATAAATGGATTGTGAACGCATTTTGTTGGTATCGCTATGCGTTGAATCATAATGGTCAAAGCTAATACCAAAACCTGCAAAGTCCCGCTCATGTTCTTTTTGCACGTTGGCAATCTGTTGTTCTGGGGTAATACCATTGGCTTCGGCACGCAACATGATGGCTGTACCATGTGCATCATCGGCACAGACATAAATCACATCATGCCCCATTGCCCTCATCGCTCTTACCCAGATATCTGCCTGAATATAACCAAGCAAATGTCCCATGTGAATTGAGCCATTGGCATACGGTAGAGCGTTGGTAACAAGAATTTGACGCACAGTGCATTCTCTAGTGTAAAAAATAGCTGTCATCTTACTTGTCAATAGCAAAAAATTCAAACAGTATGCAAAGTAACGCTATACTTTGATTAAAATTTAATCATAATCATAAGTTTTTAATTTTATTATAATTTTACCATTATCTTTATAGTTGCATTGGTCATCATGAATAAAGAAAGGCATTGCCTCGCAAGAGGGGTTGTTTTTATTTTTGCAAGAGATCCATTGCAAAACGAATAGTGGCATATATCTCGATATATGCCACTATTTAAAACAATAATTTAGCCGATGTGATTAGATAATAAAATCATCCGCAGCCAAAGTCATTAATGGTGCAACACCAGAAGCAATCACAGCAACATGTGATTTTACACGAGGTAAAATCTTGCTAAAGTAGAAACGTGCAGTGGTAATTTTTGCATTATAGAATGCAGTTTCAGTCGAACCCTCTGCTAATTTTTCTTGAGCTAAAATTGCCATTCTTGCCCAGAAATATGCCAGCGTGACATAACCAGAGAAATATAGATAATCTACCGCAGCAGCACCCACTTCATCAGGGTTCTGCATGGCTTTCATACCGATTTGCATGGTGATGTCGCCCCATTCTTTGTTTAGGGCAGCAAGCGTTTCAAGCTGTTCTTTGAGATCTGCATTGTCTTTGTTGGCTTCACAGAACTTGTGAATGATCTTAGTGAAATCTTTCAGCATTGCACCTTGAGTTTGCAATACTTTACGACCTAACAAGTCAAGTGCTTGGATCTCAGTTGTACCTTCGTAGAGACACGCAATACGTGTATCACGAACGATCTGTTCCATACCGTGTTCAGCGATGAAGCCGTGACCACCGAATACTTGTACGCCGTGCTTCGCAGATTCTGAACCAGTTTCAGTCAAGAATGCTTTTGCAATTGGTGTCAAGAATGACAAGATATTGTCAGAGTATTTACGCTCTTCTTCAGTTGCGCCTTGCTCAACGATATCCGCATGCAAAGACAAGAAGTAAACAAGTGCACGACCCGCTTCAGCAAATGATTTTTGCGTCAATAGCATGTTACGTACAGCAGGGTGAACGATGATTGGATCAGCTTCTTTCTCAGGTGCTTTAGGACCAGAAAGTGAACGCATTGCCAAACGGTCACGTGCATAAGTCACAGAACCTTGGAATGAACCTTCAGAAGCAGAAAGACCTTGTACAGCAGTACCGATACGTGCAGTGTTCATGAACATGAACATGCAGTTTAGACCACGGTTCTCAGGTCCAATCAAATAACCTTTTGCTTGATCAAAGTTGAGCACGCAGGTTGCGTTACCGTGGATACCCATTTTGTGTTCGATCGAAGCACAACGCACGCCATTACGATCGCCAACAGAACCATCAGCATTAACATTGAATTTTGGAACGATGAACAGTGAAATGCCTTTGGTGCCTTTTGGCGCACCTGGAAGGCGTGCAAGAACGATATGGATAATGTTCTCAGCCATGTCGTGCTCACCCGCTGAGATAAAGATTTTCTCACCAGAGATCGCATAGCTACCGTCAGCTTGAGGTTCAGCTTTAGTACGGATAATACCCAAGTCAGAACCTGCATGAGATTCTGTCAAACACATCGTACCAGTCCATTCACCTGAAACAAGCTTAGGAAGATAAGTGTTCTTTTGCTCATCAGAACCGTGATGTTCTAAAGTACGTACCGCACCGTGCGATAGACCAGGGTACATACCCCAAGCCCAGTTCGACGTACCCACCATTTCAGAGATCACGTTACCAAGAGAAACAGGCAAGCCTTGACCGCCGTATTGCTCTTCAGCTGCAAGAGATGGGAAGCCAAGCTCGATATATTTTTGATACGCTTCTTTAAAGCCAGTTGGAGTCGTTACAACGCCATCATTCCAAGTACAACCTTCACGGTCGCCAACTTGATTCAATGGTGCAAGTTCGTTTTCACAGAAATCAGCAGCAGTTTCTAAATATTGATCAACCAATTCACGGCTTACTGTTTCTGCGTATGCAGGAAGTTTTGCGTAGTGATCACTAGCGTTTAATAATTCATGCAAAACAAATTGCATATCACGTAAGGGCGCTTTGTATTGTGGCATGTGTGTGTTCCTCAATACTGGTTTAACCAGAATATAAAATTAAAATAAGTTTTGCAGAATGCAACAGGTAAATGCTGCTATATCTGGACAATATGTACAAGCATTTTGCAGGATTTCCTTGTGACTATAAAGTCAAACAATCATGCAATGACGTGTAAAAAATAACAAGGACGTATGTATCTAAATGCTTTTGTATAAAAATCAATACCCATGCTCACAGATTCACCATCATTTTTAAATACGACCAGCCTTGATGTTCTTCGCTTTCGTTTTTTGGTTGATATTGTAGTATTGTGACAAGATTTTCAGTCAAGCGAAATTTTTTAGCACTATGTTTGCACACATATCAGCGATTCCTTATCAATACATTGCATTACCGCATGATGTGCAATTAATGGTTAAACGCCTTGACCTAGTGCATCCAACCATTTCAGGCAATAAGTTTTTTAAACTCAAATATAATTTTTTGGAGGCAAAACGCTTAGGCTATACCCAAGTTTTGAGTTTTGGTGGTGCATATTCCAATCATATTCTGGCTTTGGCTTATGCAGCACATGAATACAGTTTTCAAAGTATTGCTATAATTCGTGGTGAAGAATTGGCAGATTTGCCATTAAATCCAACTTTGCAAACTGCACAAGATTTAGGGATGCAATTTAAATTTATTTCCAGAGCAGATTATCGGCTTAAACATACTTCTGAATTTTTGGCTCAATTCAAGCAATGCTATCCACATGCTTATATCATTCCAGAAGGTGGTACAAATGCGTTCGCAATCAAAGGCTGTGAGCAAATATTAAGTGCGTATGATACGCAAAATTTTGATGTGATTTGCTGTGCTGTGGGCACAGGTGGTACGATTGCAGGCATCATTAATGCCAGTTTAGAACAGCAACAGATTATCGGTTTTGCCGCATTAAAAGCCGATTTTTTAACCAATGATGTCAAGCAATGGGTCAATAAAAATAACTGGTCCATTTTTTCTGATGATACCTTTGGTGGTTATGGCAAGTTTAATCCACAACTGTTAGATTTTATTGAGAAGATTAAAAAAGAATATGATTTACCCTTAGAGCCCATTTATACAGGTAAAGCCTTTTATCAACTTTTGCAATGGATACAGACTGATTATTTCCCTCAACCCACTCGGATTTTATTTATTCATACTGGAGGATTGCAGACTTTTCAACAAAATAGCTCATTTATTTTAGATATCAAATAATTCGGTTGGGTCGATTTTAAATTGTAGCATTTTTGCAGTATCACGACCACCGTCACCGCCCTTACGTTGCAAACCCACACGCCCAATATTGATTGACCCTCTTGGACTCATGCACACATCACCTTGCGAATAATGTTGTAAAACCTCATTGATATTTTTAAGCGTCCATCTTGCATTATTACTGATTTTTTGTGCAACCAAAACCCATTCCGCCGAGAACTCGCCACGCCCTCTTAATATATCCGTTAAAATTAACATTTTATTCTGACTAAACCATTGTAAAACAAATTGCTGTTCTTGTTCAGTCATTTCATGCAGAAACATTCTACGAGCATCTTTTGTGCCTGTTTTATAGGGTGCGAGTTCACCTGTAAAATACTGTAATAACTGATAAACATTGGTCGGAATATTCCACATTTCATGGTAAGTTCTTAACCATCTTTTATCTATCTGATTGAAACCTTTTTTATTACTGACCAATTTGACTTGAATATTCTCAATATCTAAAGCTGTTTTCAGTTTAATTTGTACTTGAACATTAATATCAGCTTTATAACCATGCAATACCACAGCTCTAACATACTCAATATTATCAATATCGTATTTCATTATCATTAGCCATTTTTTAGCTTCTGCATCTGTCTGCCATGTGTTAAATTTATCTACAATATCTTGCTCATTCTTAAAGCCATTTTTTGCAGTTTGCGAACCTTTTAATACTAAACCTTTCATAGTTCTAACCTTTATACGATACATTGCAATAATGATTTTCCAATAGATTCAATCACATTTACTGTCATGGCATTTCCTGCCTGACTTAACAATCGGGTATTGGTGATGTTATACCGTTTAGCTTTTTCAGCCAATTCTAAAGGAAAACCCTGTAATAACAATGCTTCAAATCCTGTAAGTTTACGCAGTTGTCCATCTTTAATATATAAAATACCATGCCGCCCTGTTCTTAATGTTGGACATCTATCCGAATATAACCGTAAATCACTTTGCCGCCAATCTAAAATTAAATCATTCTTCTGTAAAATCTCATCTATATCATATTGACCTTGATTGTATTTATTATGCAAATATTTTTGAAAAGTTGCATCTTGTACGTCTAAAATTACATTATCAGTATCAATCAAATAATTTTTTAATTCTGGAATCGGTTGAGTTTCAGCCCAAACAAACGGCTTTTTATAATAATCTCGATGTATGCCGATAAAATAAATCCGTTCTCGCATTTGTGGCACACCATAATGGATACTATCCAAAACTTTAAAATCAACAATATAACCAAGTTCATCAAATGCCTGTAAAATATTTTTTAGAGTTTGACCTTTATCATGATTAACCAAACCTTTGACATTTTCCAAGATAAAATAAGGAATCTTTTTTTCTTTTAGAATATTGAGAATCCCATAAATGACCTGTCCTCGATGGTCATTAAAGCCCTGACGTTTGCCGACAATCGAGAACGTTTGGCATGGAAATCCACCAATTAATACCTCAAAATCAGGTAAATAATGTGGATGAATCTGCATTAAATCACCATAATTCACTTCATCATCACCAAAAAACAGTCTATAGGTTTGATTGGGAATGTCATCTATTTCGCTATGAGCAACACAGATTAAGCCATTGTTATTTAGTCCGATTCTGCCGCCACCAATGCCCGCACAAAAATCCATAAACCGAAGTTGCTGCATGAAATCGCCTTAATTTTTTCCAAACGTATCTAATGTCAAATCGCCAAGTATTATACCCGATAAGTCTTGCTGTATAATGCTGTTTTTTGACTTTGAGCCGTGTGATGTCTGCAAATTTTTTTGATGTAATCGTGATTGGTGCAGGTGCAGCAGGTTTGATGTGTGCAGCCCAAGCAGGCAAACGTGGTCGCAAGGTTTTGCTCTTGGAAAAAGCCAATAAAGTGGGTAAAAAAATCCTCATGTCAGGTGGTGGCAAATGCAATTTTACCAATCTATCGGTCGAGCCTGAAAATTTTATCTGTCACAATCCGCATTTTGTGATTTCTGCATTATCACGTTATACCAACTGGGATTTTATCGGTATGGTCGGTGATTATCATATTCGCTATGAAGAACGAGATTTGGGCAAATTGTTTAGCCTTGATGGGGCAAAATATATTTTAGATATGCTACTTGACCAATGTGCAAAAACCAATCGAGTTGATATTCGTTGCAATGCAGAATTAATTAGCGTTGAAAAATCAGCAGATTATTTTCAGATTCAGACTCATATTGGGCAATTTCAATGCGAATCTTTGGTGATGGCCAGTGGTGGTTTATCTATTCCAACTTTGGGGGGTTCTGGGATTGGCTATCAAATTGCCAAACAGTTTGGGCATGAGGTTTATCCCACTCGTGCAGGTCTAGTACCATTTACCTTTAGTGATGGTTTTAAAGATACCACCGCAAAATTAAGTGGTAATGCGATTGATGTGATATTAAACCATGATTTAGCCAGTTTTAATGAAGCAATGTTATTTACCCATCGTGGCTTAAGTGGCCCTGCGAGTTTGCAATTATCCAATTATTGGGAGATTGGTCAGTCATTTGAAATTAATTTTTTACCGAAAATCAATATTGCAGATGTTTTAATCACCAAAAAACAGCAACAACCCAAAATTTTATTACGCACATTATTCAATGAATATTTCCCCAAAAGTGTGGTGTTGGAATTACAGCACTGGATTTGGGCAAAATATGCTGAAATTCAAATTGGACAACTTAGCGATGCAATTTTACAGGAGATTGCTAAGGGATTAAGCCAATTTACCGTTAAACCTTCAGGGACAGAGGGTTATCGTACTGCCGAAGTCACGTTAGGCGGTGTCAATACTGATGAAATTTCATCCAAAACTATGCAAAGTAAAAAACAGCAAGGTTTATATTTTATTGGTGAAGTGTTGGACGTAACGGGTTGGTTAGGGGGTTATAATTTTCAATGGGCATGGTCATCTGGCTTTGCAGCAGGAGAAGTCGTGTAGTCTGAGGGTATAATCACGTATTTGTTATCGTCTCTTACACCCTCTTTTGGATGACTTTTTAGCTACGGATATTCAAAGCGATACCCCACGCCATACACCGCCTGAATCCATTCATGTTGATGACCTGTTTTGGCCACCTCGGTGATTTTTCGGCGTAAATTTTTGATATGACTATCAATGACTCTATCTGCTACATCATAACTTTCAGGATTAATATGATCGAGTAATTGTGCTCTGGAATAAACATGCCCAACATGCTCTAAAAACAACTCCAACAAACGAAATTCGGTTGGTGTCAGGTTTAAAGCATGTTGTTGATACCAAATCCGTTGCTGGGCTTTATCTATACGAAACAAATCATTTTGTTCTGGTTCAGCTTTACGTTCCAGACGACGTAGCACAGCCTGCACGCGTGCCACCAGCTCCTTAGGGCTAAATGGTTTGCAAATATAATCATCCGCTCCCATATTCAATCCCAGTACACGATCAATTTCCTCGGTACGTGCGGTCATCATGATCATCGGAAGATCCGACTGTTCCCGTACTTTGCGGCAAATGGTCAGCCCATCCATGCGAGGAATCATCAAATCTAATAACATCAAATTCGGTTTACGCCGTAAAAATGCTTCATAGGCTGTCTGCCCATCATGAAACATACTCACTTCATAACCTGCTGCCTCCAGATAATCTTTCACCAGCTCCGCCAGTTCGATTTCATCTTCCACCAACATAATGTGCTTCATCTCTTGCTCCAGCCTCTATTTTTGCCAATTTAACTTTAAACGCACTGTACAGCGTAACCCACCCAACGGAGAATGACTAAACTGCAAATCACCACCCAATGCCTGTGCAATTTTTTTGGACAATGCCAAGCCCAAGCCTGTCCCTCCTGTACTGCGTGTACGGGAATCATCGACACGGTAAAAACGCTGCCCCAACTGTTGTAATTGCTCATCGGTCACACCGAGCGGACTATCATCAATGTGTAATTGCCACTCGTCTGCTGTAACGTCGGTATGAATTTGAATGTGTCCACCAACTTCGGTATAACGCACGCTATTACTCAGCAAATTCACTATAATCTGTCTAAAGCGATCAGGGTCGGATAACAATTCTACACCCTGCCCCGTTACACTCACCTGTAATTGTTTCTGCTCAAACTGTGATTTGAAATTTTCGACTTCATGTCGCACAATGTTCCACGGTTGCATACAGCTCAAATAACAGGTGAATTGCTGTGCATCTGCTTGCGCCAAATCCGCCAAATCCTGTGTGAGTTTTTTGAGGCTGACCACCTGACTCATCATCCGTGCCAAATGTTCAGGTGTCGCCTTGCGTACGCCATCTTGCATGGCTTCAATTTGTGCCTGCAAAACAGCTAACGGCGTTTTCAATTCATGTGAGGTATCTGCCACCCATTGCCGACGGGACTGCTCATGTTGTTCTAAAATCACTGCCAGTTGATTGATCACCTGTGATAAATCACCCAATTCATCATTACTCTTCACTTCAACATGATGGCGATAATTACCCTTGCTGAGTTCCACTGCTGCATTCAGCAAACGATGAATCGGTTGCCTAAATGATGCTGCCTGAATCAATGCTACAATCGCACTGATCATAATCGACACCACAAAAATCAACAGTAAATAACGTTGTTGATGGCTAAAAAAATTGATACTTAGTGCATCGTCTGCATCCAGTGCAGGACGTAAACCCAGATAACCCACCACGTGATCTTCAACACGAATTTCTTGCAAAGGCATTTCTTGGTTATTATCACCAACGATAAAATGTTTATCGGCATCATATAACGCCAAACGCTGACCAAATCCCAATTGATCGGGTACTAACCCAAACCAACGTCGCCGTTCATCCAACTGCGGAGATACTCGTTCACGTATTTTTTTTTCATCACGTAAGTGTGCTGGAATTTTAAATGGCTCAAAATGTGAGGGAATAACATGTTCTGGCGGTTCATGCTCATGCAGCATCCGTGCCTGAAATAAAGCAGGATTTTGAATCATATCATTTTGCTGCTGGGCAATTTCAAATTGGCGTAGCAACCAACGTTGCATCAAACGCTGTTTTCGTTCTGGATGATTTTGTTCTGTATAATTTTGCCCAGTGTCATCACGCACACTTTTGTCTATCGCAACCTGCCAATTGCCATACACCTGATAAATTTCCGCCAGATTATTATTCAAATGCCCCAATTTACGCATCTCGACTTGCGTGACATAGCGAGAAAAATTCTTTTGCATCGCCCAATGCAACACCCCCAAACTGATGGTACTAATCAACAATGTGGTCAATAGCACGGTCAAAAATAGCCGTAATGCAATCGGAATACGCCAATGTTTCAAATCTGCTGCCCAAAATTCTGCATGATTCTGCATTGTAACCAACAACCAGACAAAAGGCTCTCCATTGTTCCTCCATGTTTATTGTTTAATCTTATCCGAAAGCGAAATACACTACGGAGTATCCACATGTCCTTATTCAACACCACATCTTTAACATTCGCATTACTTGCAACACTTGGGCTTGCAGCCTGTCAAAGTCCATCATCTACCAAAGCACACACACATCGCACTACAACTACACATGCAAACATGCCCGAAAAAATGGCGGAACACATGCGTAAAGAACAGCGTGGCTGGAAAAAACTAACCCCCGAACAACGTGCAGAATTTCAGAAAAAGGCAGAACAACGCCGCACCGAACGTCAGGCACGTTTTGAAATGCTGCAAAAAGCCTGTGAAGGTAAAGCTGGGCAAACCATTAACGTCAAACTGAATGACAAGACCGTTGAAGGTCAATGTGAAGTGCATTTCCGCCCAACGCGTGACGATAAAAACAAGTCTTAAGCTCACAGCATACCGTACATAGTGCAGAAAATTGCCTATGTACAATGCAATTTTCATGATAAACAGTTAAGATGTACGATTGATCAATATTTTTATGCAATATGTCCATTCTTGACACTACGCCCTATCATGGTATTACCTTATATAGTCACCACAATGACTATCATAGTCATAGCGTGCGTCTCGTATTGGCAGAGAAAAATATCACTTATCGCTTAATTCTTATTGATGAAGATGAGCACGAAGATTTAACCCAACTCAATCCCTATGCCACATTGCCTACATTGATTGACCCACAGGTGAAATTATTTAACACCAACATTATCAATGAATATCTGGACGAACGCTATCGCCAACAACGCCTATATGCCGATGCACCTGCAGAACGTGCGGAACAACGTCAATTCTTATGGCGTATCGAACAAGATTGGTTCAAATTAGCCGATATTTTATTACGCCACCCCGATAGCCTAGATGAGCAACAACACAAAGAAGCCCATACCGAACTCACCGACACCCTAACCAGTTTAAGCCCATTATTTCAGCATTATCATTATTTTATGTCCGAACAATTTTCTATTTTGGACTGTACACTTGCCCCAATGCTGTTACGCCTACAACAGATGCAAATAGATATTTCCCCAAAACACAGTAAAGGGTTATTATTGTACTGCAAACGCCTGTTTAATCGTGATAGCTTTAAACGCTCACTCACACAGGTAGAGCAAAGATATTTTGCCAAAGTACTCAAGCAATACCAAGGATAGAACATGACACAGACAGACCTCAGCCCAACTCGTCCCTATCTTGCTCGTGCCATCTATGAATGGATTTGTGACAATCAGCTTACGCCCTATTTATTGGTGGATGCGACACAAGCCAACGTACACGTGCCACCCCAGCATATTAAAGATGGGCAAATTGTACTCAACATCACGCCTCATGCAGTGCATAAGTTTCAAATAGAACATACAGCCATTCATTTTAATGCTCGTTTTGGGGGCGTAGCTCAGGATATTTACGTTCCGATGTCTGCGGTCATGGGTATTTATAGTCGTGAAAATGGACAAGGTTTATTCTTTGACCCACAAGAATATGAGCATTACACTATGCCAAGTGAAGATGCTCTTGCAGAAACCCAAGCTGCACAGACAGATACAAAGAAAAAACCAACTTTACGCATCTTGGATTGATGCAACCCTAGACCACAAGGAACAGACGATGGCTTTTGATTTTTTAAACTATATTTCGCAACAAGTCGGACAGCAGCAGCCTACGCTTTTAGCTGGCGAAGAAAAGTCATTCAAACATCGCTATATCATTCATTTGGTTGCCTTTCAACTCAACCAATTGATGCAATGTTCAAAAAAAGACAGTACCCTTGCTTATCAAAAAATCCAGCAACTCGATGCAGATTGGTTAGTGCAACTGAGTACACGGCAGATTGAGCAGGATACGGTTGCAGCAACTTTCTTTCAGCACATTCAAAGTAAAATCGCTGAAAGTCATCAAAAAATCGCTGCTCTCATCTTAAATGAACTCTCTCAACTCGATCAGACTGCACAATTGGGAGCTTTAGGCATCAATGAATTGCTAGACGGGCAATATCCTTGGTTACAGCAAGAGGTTGAGCCATGGTTTTGGGACAGTATTGGGCATCCCGAGTTCAAAATCACGAGAGAGGCACAACAACCAGATGCCGATTTTAATCAAGTGATGAAAGAGTTTAGCCAAATGATTCAAAAACAAGCCCAACAACCGCCTGAACATGATACACATTTGCTTATAGATGACTCAAACACAACACCTCAACAGGCAAGCTGTTTTTATCGTATCATCAATCCTGTGATTGCAATCAGCATTATCCTTTTCCTGTTTAAAAGCATCATATAGTGTCACAATATTGTGACACTAGGCGGCACT
Organism: Acinetobacter sp.; assembly: GCA_008017315.1. Taxonomy (GTDB): domain Bacteria; phylum Pseudomonadota; class Gammaproteobacteria; order Pseudomonadales; family Moraxellaceae; genus Acinetobacter. Next base: position 19,118 of record SSHE01000115.1, on the reverse strand, counting down.
AAATATAGAATGTTTAAAATTTTTTTACAGAATTTTCTTATCACAAAGGTCTTGCCAACTCTGTTTTTAGGTATATATTAGGCACGTAAGCCAAATAATTCAAGTTTATTATTTTGCTTACTCTTTATGTAGTGACTTAAATATATCATTTTAAAAAGGAAGTCCTCTCATGGCAAAAATTTCACTAGCAGCATTAGCAGATATTGATGGTTTTATCGCAGGTGCATTGGTCGATGGTGATAGTGGTCTAGCATTGGCAACTCAAGGTGGTGGTGGTATCGACCTTGAACTTGCAGCTGCTGGAAATACCGAAGTTGTACGTGCAAAACGTAAAGTCGCTGCAGCGTTGAATCTTGGTGATGAAATTGAAGATATTCTGATTACACTGGGTAAGCAATATCATATTATTCGCCCGCTTGATCGTAATAATACTTTATTCCTATATATCGTTTTGGATCGTTCAAAATCCAATCTTGCAATGGCACGTCACGAATTGAAGAGTTTTGAGAAAGGTTTAGATTTTTTTTAATGTGCTACCCAAACTTACAGCCTCTCATAGGCTGTAAGTTTATGTATTCCAGATTATCCTTCTACCTACTTCTGGTTATCATTTTTCATGAATGCTCAAAAACAGCTGCATATTGCCATTTTTGGTCTAAATTTGCGTACTCTGAATGCTCTAAAAGCACAAATACAGGACATTCTTGCTCAAGATATCCAAATACACTGGTGTTCTGTTTCTGAGCCAAATTTAGACATTCTCCTCATTAATGACATATTTTTTGAAACACCTAGTATTCAAAATCTGATGAAAACCCATCATTTTTCTGTTTTACGCCTGATCAGCAATACCGATAAAAATAGTATAATTGAAGACAATGTCCTGTATCTTCCCATCGTCGATACGACACCGATTTTGCATTGGCTCACCGAACACAGTACGCAGCAGATCCATCAATCGCCTGAACTTAGCTCATCTGTTTTACAGGTAGAACACGATACGTCCGATAAGCAAAAATTCCTCACCGAATTGCTCGACCCTATGAATGGAAAAATCCTTATTTTTGATGGTCATGGGCAACTCGGACTGGCGGATGTCCGTGGGCAATGGTTTTTTCGTGAGCCTCAGCGTCGCCTCAAATCGACTGATTACACCCTGAATTATACCTATGCCACCATGAGCCAGAGTTTACAGTTCGCCAAAAGTACACGGCAGGATTTAAAATTTTGGTTATGGAATCTCTTGTGGCAATCACCTGATTTTATTGCATTAGCACCCGAAAATGGATATTTTCAGCTCAAATATTGGCCACAACCCGAAGACAATGCCGACCGACGTGATATTTTACGTATGTCTGCCTGTTTTATTCAAGGTGCACAAATTTCAACCGTTTCAGAGCAACTTAACTTGCCCATACAACGGGTACAGCAGTTTATTGCCGCAAGTCTTGGTATAGATTTTGCCTATCCTATCTATGCTGGTAAAGCAAAATATTTATCCAAAAATCAACAGAAACCTAGCGAAGAAACCAGTGCTGTACGCAAATTTTTCGGTAGCTTACGTCGCCGTTTAGGTCTATAAAAGGAATACTTACGCCATGATTTTACAGCAGTATAAAATTGTTTTTGGTGGCTCAATGGGTGCAGGAAAGTCCGCAGCCATCCAGTCTTTGTCTGATATTCCCGTATTGACCACCGAAACCATGAATACCGATGTGAATGCACATCAAAAACAACTCACAACCGTGGGTATTGATTACGGCGAGGTGACTTTAGACAATGATTTAAAAATTGGTCTATACGGCACACCAGGGCAAAATCGTTTTGACTTTATGTGGTCGGTGATTTGTAAAGGTGCAATCGGTACAGTCATTTTGATTGATCATAGCAGTATGAATTCTTTACAAGACTTAGAGTTTTATGTGTCTGCTTTTGCTGATTTTACCGACAATATGGTCATTGGCATCACCCATATTGATGAAAAGCCTGAAAAAATCACCACTATTTATCATGAATGGCTGGCAAAATATCAGAAATCTTATCCCCTATTTCATATCGATGCTCGCAACAAAAAAGATGTACTACTGTTAATAGATGCACTGATTGCCTCGGTTGAAGTCAATTTAGAAAAATTAAATCAAGAGGAATAATAAAATGTTCAATCATGCCAATAACCAGCGTAAAGCACCAGGGCCACTCATCATGGTTGCCAAAAATGAAATCCAAAATATTTTAATGAGTGTTGATGGGGTCAGTTTTGTCATGCTATGTTCGACAGATGGTTTTGAATTGGTCAATGTTCACAAGAAAGATATCCCAAATAGTGGTAAAATAGCCGCCGTCAGTAGCTCAATTTTGGCAATGGTCACTGCGTTCATTAGTGAAATTCAGTTGATTGGTTGTCAGACTATTACCCTAGATGCCGAAAATGGCAAAGCGATCCTGACCGCTGTCCCATCGAAAAATTATCCGATGGTGATCGTGACTATCAGTGCCAAAGACGTGCTATTGGGACAACTTTTACATGCTGTTAAAAAAGCATCGGAAGCCATTGTACGAGCCGATGCACAATACTAACCCCATATATCGGATATTACTTTGAGCCAACCATCTGCCCCTCTACAACGTGGTTTAAAGAATCGTCATATCCAACTGATTGCTATGGGCGGTGCAATCGGGACAGGGTTATTTTTGGGTTCTGCTCAAATCATCCAGTCGGCTGGGCCATCTATTATTTTGGGTTATGCGATTGGTGGCTTGATTGTTTTTTTGATTATGCGGCAGTTGGGTGAAATGATTGTGGAAGAGCCTGTTGCAGGGTCTTTTAGTCATTTTGCCTATAAATATTGGGGCAAATTTGCAGGTTTTCTCACGGGCTGGAATTATTGGATACTCTATATTCTGGTTGCCATGACCGAACTCACCGCCGTCGCCAAATATATCAACTATTGGTGGGATATTCCTGCGTGGCTATCGGTGTTTTTCTTTTTTGTGGTGATTACCAGTATCAATCTCTTCAATGTCAAATTTTATGGCGAATCTGAATTCTGGTTGGCCATTATCAAAGTGACTGCAATTGTGTCGATGATTATTTTTGGGTTGTATTTACTCATCACTGCAGATGGCACAAGCAGTGTAAGTTTTAGCAATCTATGGGCACATGGTGGATTTTTCCCCAATGGTTTTGATGGCTTATTCTTTATGCTGGCATTTTTGATGTTTGCATTTGGGGGTATCGAATTGATTGGAATGGCAGCCGCCGAAGCAGAAAATCCACAAAAAACCATTCCTCAAGCCATCAATCAGGTGGTGTTTCGCATCTTGATTTTCTATGTGCTTTCACTTGCGATTCTATTATCTCTCGTACCGTGGAATCAATTACAGTTAGGTGGTTTGGATAATAGCCCTTTTGTGATGATTTTTAGCCAGTTGGGGATTGCTTGGGCGGCTCATTTGCTCAATTTTATTATTCTTACGGCTGCCCTATCCGTCTATAACAGTGGGATGTATGCCAATAGCCGAATGCTGTATAGTTTGGCACAACAAGGCAATGCACCTAAAATTTTCGGCAAAACCAATCCACATGGTGTACCGATTCCAGCAGTCGTATTTTCTGCAGTCCTTATTTTTGGCTGTGTGCTCTTGAATTATTTTGTCCCCGAAAAAGTGCTTGGACATCTGATGTATGTAGTGGTTGGTGCATTGGTACTCAACTGGGCAATGATTAGCCTCACCCATTTGAAATTCCGCCGCTACCTTAAAGCCAATCAAATGAAAATCGCCTATCCTGCATTATGGTCACCATGGGGCAACTATATTGTACTGATTTTCATTGGATTAGTGCTGTACATTATGTGGACACAGGGTTTTCAAGAGTCGGTATTGATGATTCCAGTCTGGATTACCCTGATGTTGTTACTCTATGATTATCTCAATCCCAAAGATGTTACGTCTTTGGATGAAATGTGATTTTACGCTACCAATACCCATCAGCGAACTTGAATCAAACTTTTGATCATTGCCACGGTCTCAAGCGGATGCTCCAATGGGAACATGTGTCCACCTGCAACGATATGATAAGGAATACCCAATTTTTGTTGAGCAATTTGTGGAAATTTATGCTTTAAAAATTCACTCTGCTGCCCCACCACCATATCGACTGGCATTTTGGGTTTGGGCTGTGGCAACCACCATAAGGATGGTGTGGTTCTAAAAATATCTACTTCTACTTGCTTGGGAATACTTAATGTCACGCCACCCTTTGAAGTATCATCCTTTAAACCATATTGAATATAAGCATCAAAACAATCCTGATCAAATGCTTTAAACAGTCCTCTACTACGCAATAGACTGGCAGCCTGTTCCCGACTTTCCCAATGATCACGGCGTTTGGCAGATAATCCTGCTGGTGTGGTTTTATCGACGGTTTTAGGGCTGAATATTTTGGCCAAATGCAGACCTAAAGAGGCTTTACCAATAATCAAGGGCGGATCAAGCATAATCACCTGTTGGACAAGCTCTGGATTTCTATTCGATACCATAAAGCTTAACAATGCCCCAAGAGAATGTCCTACAGCAATGACTTTACGCCCCTTTGCTTGCGATACAATACTTTGCACCATCTGCTCAATCAGATGATGCCATTGATTGCTAATCGGATAACGTATATCTACCCCAATAAGTGGAACATAAACAACATCATACTCATCAGACAGTGCATCAAAGAGCTTTTGATAGGTTGGTGATGGTATGCCATTGGCATGAGCAAAGTGAATCAAGGGTTTCATGGCAAGCCCTAGCCTCCTGATAGTAAAATCAGTTTTATCTTCTCCCTGAATCAGCAAGGATTCAAGGAGGAAAACTGGATAGTTATGCTATTGCAATTTTGCCTGAGATTGTGTTTCGACTTGCTGCGAAATCGACTGACCAATCCCTTGACCAATAGATGTTCCCATTTTACCTAGCAAGGATTCCAAAGGGCTGTGCTGCACCGTGTAATTGACTTTTTTATCAATTTTGAGGGTTCTCGCCAAAGTCGTGATGCTGCCTGCTTTATCCGCCAATCCGAGTGTAATGGCTTGGTCGCCTGTCCAGAATAAACCTGAAAAAATATCAGGAGTATCTGCTTTTAAGCGTTTGCCACGTCCAGCCTTGACCGCATCAATAAAATGCTGATGGACATTATTGAGCAATGCTTGCACATGGGTTTTTTCAGTTGGATCAATTGGTTTGGTCATGCTTAACAAGGCTTTATGTTCACCTGAAGTCATGGTGCGGTCTTCTACACCCAACTTTTTCGCCAGTTCAGAGAAGCCATAATTCGGCATAATCACGCCAATTGAACCCACAATACTCGATGGATTGACATAGATTTCATCCGCTGCCGATGCAATATAATATGCTCCCGATGCTCCCATATCACCAATCACAGCATAGATTTTTTTATCTGGATGTTGGCTTTTTTGGTAGCGAATTTCCTGCCAAATTTCATCCGATTGTACAGGTGAGCCACCTGGTGAGTTGATATTTAAAACCACAGCTTTACTATTACTGGCTTCAAACGCACGTTTAATGGCTTTGTTGGTGTCTTCGCTATTGACCCCATTTTTTGCATTGGCAATCGTCCCTTCGATATCCACCACAGCAAGATGCACATCGGATACAACAGGTGCACCATCTGCCTTCTGGCCAGTACTACAACTCTTCCCCATTAATACAATGACAAATAATAAATATGCAAAAGACAATAATTTGAAAAATATCCCCCAACGACGTGCACGACGCTGCTCTTCAACCGAAGCGAGAACCGCTTTTTCCAAAAGCTGCCATTCCTGTCCTGTGACTGTTTTTGGTTGTGTTGTCGCTTGTTGCTCGATGGGTGGTTTTGGCGGCCATTCCGACATAAAATCTATTCCAGCACATGATGAAAAACACTTACTTTATCAGGTTATGCGTTTTCTTGCACAAAGATTCAGCTTAACCTCATGGTTATTTCTGATTATAATGAATGACGAAAATAAATTTTAGTATTTAATATGCAAAAACAAACGGATATATTAACGACTTGTATCAGGATGATGAGCAAGTTACCTTTGGCAATATTGCAGCGTCTCGCCATTATGTTGGCGATTGTACTATGCCAAATCATTCCAACCCGTACCGCAAAATATGCAAGATTAAACATCGACATTGCTTTTCCACATCTCGATGAACATGAACGTCAACGTATTGAACGCTGTGCAGCTCGTCATGAAATCCAAGCGTACTTTGAATTTCTACATATTTGGGGACATTCCACCCAGCATAATATTGCTTTGGTACACTCGGTAACAGGTGAACAATATCTCAAAAATGCCCTTGCTACCCAGCAAGGCGTGGTCTGTCTTGTGCCACATTTTGGCACATGGGAAATTATGAATGCGTGGCTAAGCCAATTTACCGCCTTGACCGTGATGTATAAACCTGCCAAAAATGCCGCCGCAAACAACTTTGTGTTACAAGCACGTAGTCGAGAACGTGCCGAACTTGTACCCACAGATGAGCGTGGGGTGAAACAGATTTTTCGTGCGTTAAAGCAAGGCGGCGTGACTGCTATTTTACCCGACCATAGTCCAGATGCTGCGAGCGAGTTGATAGAATGGTTTGGCGTTCCACTTTCTTCTAGTCAGCTTAGTGCCAAAATGATTCAAAAAACCAAAGCCAAAACCTTGCTGATGTATGCCATGCGTAATGCCCAGCGTGGTTTTGATATTTTCATTGAACCCATGACAGATGATATCTATGATACGACGCAAAATGGTACGCTATTGATTCATCAAGCCATTGAGCAACTTATCCAGCGTTATCCCACCCATTATCACTGGTCTTACAAACGCTTTAAGGCTAGTCCAGCCACGTCAAAACTCTACACCCTTCCCCATGATGACGCTTTGGCGTTAATTCGTCGCATTCAGGCTTAACCGTGTACGCTGTGGTAACAGCCATTGGCGTTGTTCTCGTGCACTGTGCCATGACCAAATCGCTTGTGCATGATTCAGCTGAATATGAATCGCCCCTAAATCTGCGGTATTGGCATAGGGAATATTTAACGCATCTAAGCGAGCAATGGTTTCAGGTGTGGGATGACCATAACGATTATCAAAACCTGCTGAAATCAGCGCTAATTTTGGATCAATCTGTGCCAAAAAATCATACGCCGAACTGTGCCGACTGCCATGATGTCCCAGCACCAAAATATCTGCACTTAAATCGGGATAATCCTGTAGCAGAGCATATTCCCCCTCCCAACCCACATCGCCCATGATTAAAATTTTAAACTCTTGGCTAAACATTTTTGTCGTAAGCAGCAAGACACAGGATGATTCATTCTGATTTTTTCTGGATTGCTGCACTCTAGGGTACAGAATCTCAATTTGCACGCCATCCCATTGCCAGCCTTGCCCTTGATTACACTGGATAAACGGCACATTGGGGTAATGAGTACGTGTGGCATCATACACATTACTGCGAAGTTGTTTGACTTTGAGTTGCTCAATCACCGCTTGTGTGCCACCGCTATGGTCGAGATCAAGATGTGATAATAAAATTTCATCCAATTGCTGCACACCTTGACGACGCAAAAATGGCACAACCACCCGATGCCCCATGGATAAAAAACCATCTTGTACACTCCCCATCCCTGTATCAATCAACATTTGATGCTGCTGGGTACGCAGTACAATCGCCTGCCCTTGTCCAACATCCAATACATCAAGTTGTAAAATAGGACGTTTTTGTGGCACACATGCCAATACCACAAAAAATGCCGCCCAAAACCGTGCAATCAACCCCTGTGGTAATGCCAAAATAGCAATTGCAATACTTAGGCTTAGCAGTGCTAAATCATTTAAATAACTCGGCAAATACAAATAGGCTGCCACAGGTTGAAGCATGAATAATAACGTATTAAAGCCCCATAAACATGCGGCTGCCAATGACCAAATTAAATCTCCAAGTACAGGAACGATTTGCCAAAGTACCGCCGCTACAATATCCATAGGGACAATCAATAGGCTTAAAAATGGAATCGCAACCAAATTAATCAATGGTGAAATCAACGATACTGCCTGAAATTGCCACAACACGATAGGCAAAAGTGCAATAAAAATCCGCCATTGCGATTGCCATAATAATCGCCACCACATCTGAATACGTTCGCCCCAAGATATATCACCCTCCGTATCCTGTTGCTGCAATTGTTGATAAATCAACAATAAAATCGCTGCCGCAGCAAAAGATAACCAAAATGCTGCCGATAAAATCGCAAAACAATCCCACCACAGTACGATACTGGCCGCCAATATCAACGTATTGAGCGTAGATAGACGTATGCGAAATAACAAAGTGGCACTACAGATCAAGGCAATCAACCATGTTCTGAGTGCTGGCACTTCAAATCCTGTAAATGCAACATAGAAGCTGACACATCCCAAGAATATCGGTAAATAGACATATTGTTTCGGTACATATTGATACAACTGCGACATTACACCTCGTAACATCAACACGTGTAATAACTGCATAGATATCCAAGTGAGCATCATGGCAAGAATCAATACATGTGGGCCTGATATCGCCAATAAATGGCTAATGCCCATCATTTGATACAGTTCTATCGTGTCCTTATTCAGAGCACTCCTATCACCCGTGAGCAACCCAAGTAATAATGCTCTATTCTGACTTACAGTCTGTTCTCCAACCAAGTGTTGCCGATAATCCTGTCGTAAGGTTTCCACCCACAAACGCCACTTTGCCAACGGCTTTTGTTGTTGCAGTACAAACGAATACCAACCCCGACTTTGCACCTGCTGTGCACTCAATTCCTGACTATACAATACCGTTGCTGTACCTTGTATCCCTTGTTGCAGCAACCATTTTTCGGTATCAAATACCCCAGCATTGACATTACCATGCGGTGGTTTGATGTCCAATGTCACTTGATAAAATCGCCCTAACTGTAATTTTTCTGTACTTAATCCCAGTACTTCACCCTCAGGGTTATACAATTTTTTCGGATATAATAAAATGTTTAGACTACGATTTTCATTCGGCAACAACAGTTCTGCACCTTGTCGCCAGTTGTCCAGCTTACCCTCACTGATACTTGAAATATAAACGATACCCTCAACCTTCTGACGCTGCGTCACCTCCTGTGCCAATTGTGCTTTGAGTTGATGATCGGCATACGACCAGCCCAAGGCAAACACGGATGCAGCCGCCACCACATTGAGAGCGAACACCCACACACCATGTCGTTGGATTTTATTATGATACCATAGCCCAAAGTACACCAACACCGAACCAACAAACAACACCCACCAGTACGGTGAATGGCAATATTGCCAAAATGCTTGTGGTAATCCGATACAACTTATGGCGGCAATCCATGCCAGTCCTAACCATCGCAACATGGTATTGATACTCTATCCGTGGTATTCCTATTAAAATACTATTTCTTTCCCAATTTTAACTGTCCAACCAACGCCCATCACGCATCTGCAACATTCTATCGGCAGATTGTGCCAGCGATTCATCATGCGTCACAATCAGCATTGCCATATTTCGCTCCTGACGCAGTTCGGTTAATAATTCAAAAATGCCTTGTGCCGTATGACGATCCAAATTACCTGTCGGTTCATCCGCCAAAATTAAATCGGGGTCTGTCACCAGTGCCCGTGCCAAGGCGACACGCTGCCGCTCACCGCCAGATAATTCCCCAGGTTTGTGGGTTAAACGATGAGATAACCCTACACGCTCTAATAGCTGTTCCGCTTTGGCTTTGACCTGTTTAAACTGCGTTCCCTGACGTAACATCAATGGCATACAAACATTTTCTAGTGCCGAAAATTCTGGTAATAAATGATGAAATTGATATACAAAACCCAAATGCTGATTACGCAAATGACCACGTGTAGTTTCATCTAAGCTATCAAAACGCTGACCTTTAAGATAAATCTCACCTTGCGTCGGTCGATCCAAACCACCCAACACATGCAATAAGGTACTTTTACCTGAACCACTTGCACCAATGACCGCAACAAACTCACCTTGCTGCACCTCAATATCAATGCCTCTTAACACCTCAACGGTATTACGCCCATCATAAAAACTACGCTGGATATTCTTTGCCTGTAAAATCAGCTTATTCATAGCGTAATGCCTCCGCAGGCTGAATTTTGGCTGCACGTCTGGCAGGGTAAATCGTCGCCAAAAAACTTAATAATAAAGATAAACCCACAATCACAAAGACATCTCGCCAGATTAATTCCGATGGTAAATAATTAATAAAGTAAGCAGCGAATAAATTTAAACCTAAGGTATTGTTCACCCAGCCCAAAATACTACTAATCGAGGTTGCCAAAACCACCCCAAGTACAGCACCCGAAATCGTCCCAATCACACCAATCACCGTACCCTGCACCATAAAAATACGGGTGATGGTGGCAGGTGATGCACCCAATGTCCGCAAAATTGCAATGTCAGCTTTCTTATCCGTGACCACCATCACCAGTGAAGATACAATATTAAATGCCGCAACCAACACAATCAGAAATAATAATAAACTCACCATGGCTTTTTCCATCTGAATCGCATTAAACAAATTACCATGGGTAAACGTCCAGTCCGAACCGTAGAAATAGGGTGGCATCCCTGTCAGTACATCTTGTACCACTTCTGGTGCTAGAAAAATATTATCCAATTTTAAGCGAATACTTTGTGCTCCATCAGGCAAACGTAATAAGGTCGCAGCATCTTTCAGGCTAACATAACCCATTAGACCATCCACTTCTGCACCAATACTAAAAATTCCCACAATGGTAAAACGTTTAAAGCGAGGGACAATACCTGCTGGCGAGGGCGTTGCTTCTGGTAGAACCAAGGTAATTTTATCCCCCAGTTGCAAGCCTAGCCCATCGGTCATCGACTTGCCCAGAATAATGCCGTATTCACCAGATTTTAAATGATCCAGCGAACCTGCCACCATATGATTTTGAATAATAGATACTTTTTTCTCATATTTTGGATCAATTCCATTCACCAAAATACCCGATACGCGCCCCTGTGCGGTCAGCATACCTTGCAACTGGGTAAACGGTGCAGCCCCCTGTACATGTGGACGTTGCTCAATTTTGGGAATCATACGCTGCCAATCCGTCAGCATATAATCCGAAGAAATCGTGGCCTGTGGCACCATACCCAGCACCCGATTTTTTAATTCACGGTCAAAACCATTCATCACCGAAAGCACAGTTATCAGTACCGCAACACCTAGCATCAAACCAATCATCGACACCAAAGCAATAAAGGAAATAAAATGATTACTGCGTCTAGCTTTGGTATAGCGTAATCCGATGAATAATGAAATGGGTTTAAACATTGACGACATCATGCAAAATAAAACCCAAATCTTAGCATGTTCTCAACATCATCATGATGGGTTTTCTGTGAGCATTCGCAACCTAGATGACCGTTTTCAAACCATTTCATTCGATTTTTGGTCATCTTGTGGCTTTTTTGATTATGGTTTTTTAAGATCTTGAAGCATCGCATCACGTAGAATTTTGTTCATACGTGTTTGATAGCCTTTGCCCTGTGCCTTAAACCATGCAAGTACATCAGCATCTAAACGAATGGAGGTCTGCTCTTTCACTGGGCGATAAAATTGACCATGACGAACAGCGTGACGCCAATCTGTAATTTCAGGAATATCCGACAAGTCTAATTGCTCATCTGAAACAGTTCCTTTCGCAAGCAAGCGTTTAATTTCAGCATCTTGCTGATCACTGAAATTTTCATGCAGTTCTTTGCGTGTATATCTAACCATGCTCATATTGATTACGCTCCGCTCTAGTGACTTCCCTTGCACTAATAATTCGTATGATTTCACTGTCATCTTCTTCAAAGATGCTGTGAGCAACTAATAGCATCAATACACCTTTGACCATTCCAATCGTTTGCCAACGTTCCTCACCATTGGTATGTCGATCTTGAATTGAAATCCTTAAAGGATCATCAAAAACAAGGCTTGCCGTTTCAAAAGATACATCATGTTTGTTCTGATTCTTTTGATTCTTCGCCTCATCCCATTCGAAATACAGTTCCATAAAAAACATTCAAATATGTATATACAATAGTGTATCCATATATTGGTATCGTTCAAGCAAAAAACGTCAATTTCAGTCAAAAATATTGACGACATCATGCAAAATAAAACCCAAATCTTAGCATGTTCTCAGCAGCAGCATGATGGGTTTTCTGTGAGCATTCGCAACCTAGATGACCGTTTTCAAACCATTTCATTCGATTTTTGGGTGATTTTTTGCCAATGCAATACGATGCTAAACAGCCATACCGCCAAAATAAAAGGAAAGGTCAAGGCAGGCATCTGCCACATTTGCATCAAAAATAAAATCAATACTGATAATGCGACAACCAACAACATCACCCCGATATGCTGCCGTAACAATGCCATCGCAATCGCAACCAATACCGCATTATAACTATAAATGCCATCACTTAAGACAGTATCTGCAATGCCCAATAACCTTGCCAACCACAATCCAGCTCCTGCTGCCACCACTGCCCACCACGCATGACGAAAGCTACTTATGGCAATTCCCACCAAAAAACATAGCCCAGTCCAACTATTTGCCTGAAACATCACTTGCCCAAAACCTTGCAAAACCCCATCAAGTCCAACATCGTTCCCCCATGTGGTTTGTTCAAGTGGCAGTACATTCTGCTGTGAGCATAGATAAAAAAATATCCATGTCGTCAATACAAAGGGAAACGTATAAGCAGGCAATTGGCGTATTTGTAGCCAACGCATCAATACAGTGGCAACAACTGAACCCAATACGAGTAATAATAATGATTGCTCGGAAATCCCATAAAAATAAACTGCGGCAATCGCCACCAAGCACGCATTAAACCCATACAATCCTTGTCTGATATCCGCTATCGGATAACGACACAGCATTGCCCAAAGCGTACCGATGCAACTGCCCAGATATGCCGCAAGTGCCAATTGCCAAGACTGTAAAGCGATACCCATTACAAATATCATCCCCGTCAAGGCATTACCCTGAAACATCACTTGCCCAATTCCACGTAATGGCATCTGATATATTGCTACCCATCGTTGCATATACGCTATTTCCATAGATTTTTTAATGTTGGGTTTTTCTTAACTGCTGACGAATGGTTTGCTCTAAGGCATTGGCAAACTCTCGTTTATCTCGCTCATTCATCGGAGCGGGGCCACCTGTCTGCACACCAGCACCACGCAAAGTATCCATAAAATCACGCAAGTGTAAACGTGCCTTGACATTACTTTCGGTAAAAATTTCCCCTCGTGGATGAATCGCAATCCCTCCTTTGGCAATCACTTGTGCCGCAAGTGGAATATCCTGCGTCACTACAATATCCTGTGCCGACATTTTATCGACAATCATTTGATCCGCCACATCCGCACCTTGTGCGACTTGTAAAGTCGAAATACGTGTCGAACGAGGAATATTCAAATGCTGATTGGCAACAAACGTCACCGACAACAGAAAACGGTCAGACGCACGCAAAATAATTTCTCTTAACACATTCGGCAGTGCATCAGCATCGACCCAAAGTTGGAACTTTAATTCATTAGACATAAAAAATGCAGACCTTCGAGAGAGTCTGCATTGTAACGAGGACAGATTTAATCAGCAATCATTTAACGTGGCTGCATCCGAATGCCACCATCGACACGGATAGTTTCACCATTCATATAGGCATTTTCCACAATAAATTGAGCCGTTTGAGCAATTTCATCAGGATGACCCAAACGCTGTGGATTAAGCACCGTAGCCGATAGCGATTCAATCACTTTTTCGCCCAAACTATCAAACAATGGGGTATGAATCAGCCCTGGTGCAATAGTATTGACCCGAATCCCATACTGTGCAAGATCACGAGCAATCGGCAAGGTCATACCCACAATTCCACCTTTTGAGGCACTGTATGCAGCTTGCCCGATTTGTCCATCAAATGCCGCTACCGATGCAGTATTGATAATTACCCCACGCTCACCATCCACCAGTTCATTCTTCGCCATTTGCTCTGCGGCTAAACGCAAGACATTAAATGTACCGACTAAATTAATCTGAATCACCCGATTAAACTCATCCAATGGAAATACGCCATTTTTACCCAAAGTTTTGGCTGCACCGCCAACCCCAGCATAATTAATGCAAATATGAATTGCCCCAAAAGTCGTCATGGTTTGTGCAATGGCGTGCTGTACCGATGCTTCATCAGCAACATTGGTTTTTACAAATAAAACCTGTTCGCCATATTCTGCAACCAGTGCCACCCCAGCCTGTTCATTAAAATCCAGCACAGCGACTTTTGCCCCTGCTTGAATAAAGCGTTTCACAGTTGCCAAACCCAAACCCGAAGCACCACCTGTAATCACAGCGACTTTATGATGTAAATTCATAACTCTTCCTACCTATATCTTTTTACGATAAAAATCAAACCTGCTGTTTATATCATGAAAATTACGCTTTAGTGCTTGCAAAATTGTTCAATCCCCCCATTAATAACAGATAATTTTGTTTAAGCCACTGATGAATAGCAATGAACAAGCCACAACCTGAAACTCTACAATTAAATTGCGATACTTTTGGTGGACATGCTGCACACTGGAAAATTCTCACCCAAACGCCAGAACAAGAAGTGAGTCTGTGGCTACATCAAGCACTCGATACCGCCAGCTCCCCCATGGGACTATGCCAAACCGAAGCCGATTTACCTACCGATGTTTGGCTGCTCAATGGGCTGCATTCAACCATTCAAATTGCACAAATTGTAACGGTCGAAAATAATCGCCCACAATGTTTAAAAACTGCATTCCCAATTTTCCAAAGTCCTTATCAATTTAACGCCAAAATTGCTCGTATTCTGGCATGTCCAACCAGCCATGAAGCCGTGCTCCAAGTCGAACTCGAAAATGGCAGTGTCATTTATGGCTATGACACTTTATATGCAGTCAATCAGCAACAATATCGTGCGGATACATGCTATACCATTGAAATTGCTGCATGGGCGTATGAGCTGGAAGCTGTACCGAACAAAGAAACCATGCTGATTGAAGATGCCGCAGCGATTCGTCATCATCGTGCCTTAAATGACATTTTGGCACAGCATCATGGTGAAACACCCGATAATCTACAAGAATGCCTTGCAGCATGGCAGCCACAAAGTCCAGAAGATGAAATGCCCGTTACATTGGATATTTCCAAAATGGTCGCATATCTATATGGCGATACCTTGGGTCAGGAAGATGAAGCATGGTTTCAGGGTGATATTGTCGGCAAAGGTAACATCCAGTTTATGGACAAAATATTGACCTTTTATGACGTTGCAATCATGCGTGAAGACAAAATTACCCCGATTATTTTGCGGCTCATCGCCCCAGAACAGACCAAAGCATTTGAAATTGGTGACTATATTCGTGGTAATCTCTGGATTCAATTTAAAATTTATGTTACAAATACGCCTTAAGTCTAATTTTTATGCAATTCGACATCAGGCATAACCATGAAAAGTAATGTCCAACAGTCTGAACGAGTCAATCACATCCATTTCTCTCATTTGAAAATGGATAAATTTTCTTGTCTATTTTTTATCATGGGTATCATGATCAGTGCATGGTTTTTACATCGTTTTATCTTTTAAGCATAAAAAAATCGGCAATATGCCGATTTTTTTATTGTCCAGAACGAGGCTTAACCGTGACGGCGTGCAAAATCCTGCATAAAATCGACCAATGCCTGTACGCCAGCTAAAGGCACAGCATTATAAATACTCGCACGCATGCCACCCACTGAACGATGCCCTGCTAGATTCAGCAAATGGCGTTGTTCCGCTTCGGCTAGGAAGGTTTTTTCCAGACGTTCATCTGCAAGGGTAAATGGAACATTCATGATAGAACGGTATGCTTTGGCAATCGGGTTTTGATAAAAACCACTGCCATCAATATAACCATACAGTAAATCGGCTTTTTGCTGATTCACCGCCTGCATTGCCGTTAAACCGCCCTGCTCCAGCAACCATTCAAAAACCAAACCTGATAAATACCATGAATAGGTTGCAGGTGTATTCACCATCGAATCATTCTTGGCTTGGTCGCTATATTTTAAAATACTTGGAATTTCTGGCTTGGCTTGCTCGAGCAAATCATCACGTACAATCACCAAGGTCAAACCTGCGGGGCCAATGTTTTTCTGTGCACCTGCATAAATTAAACCAAATTTCGATACATCCAATGGTGTCGATAAAATACTCGATGAAAAGTCACACACCAAGGGTGCAGCAGTATCAATTGCAGGAATAAATGGGAACTGAATACCACCAATGGTTTCATTATCGGCATAATGTACATAAGCCGCATCATCGGACAAATTCCACTCACTCACAGCCGTAATCGCTTGTTTACCCTCAATTTTAGTCAAGGCATTGATCACGTTAATCTCACCATAACGCTGAGCTTCTTTGCTGCCCTTTTCTGACCAAATCCCAGTGTTGATATAATCGGCTTTTGGATTTTTACCAAATAAATTCAATGGAATAGCCGAAAATTGTAGCGATGCCCCACCTTGTAAAAACAACACTTTATAATTGTTTGGAATATTTAATAAGGTGCGTAAATCCGCTTCCGCCTTTTCCGCTACCGCCACAAAGTCTGCACCACGATGACTCATCTCCATAATGGACAAGCCCTTACCATGCCAATCTAATAACTCTTGTTGAGCTCTTTCCAGTACAGCAGTTGGCAATGCAGCAGGGCCAGCACAGAAATTATAGGCACGCATGGGAATTCCTTAAATGAAGTGGATTTTAAAAAATCATTATTTAAACATAATTTACAGCGATTACAAAAGCACTATTTTGCATAAAAAAAAGCTCATACATGGGTTGTATGAGCCTATAAAATGGTGGCTATGACGGGACTTGAACCTGTGACCCCCGCATTATGAGTGCGGTGCTCTAACCAACTGAGCTACATAGCCAAAAACTGTGGGCGTATTATGTTGATTTCACAGGATGTCGTCAAGTAAAACCTAAAAAATCTGTGAAGTGAGCCGATAAGCCGGGTTCTGTCGAGGACGATCATTCCTCTAGGCGTACAATCACTCATACGCTCAAGCAACCTACCCGAATCCGATGCGGGTCACATCGAGTGGATTCCTATTTGGTCTTGCTTCAGGTGGAGTTTACCTTGCCATGCACTGTTGCCAGCCATGCGGTGCGCTCTTACCGCACCCTTTCACCCTTACCTCACCACTCATGAGTGGTGGGGCGGTCTGCTCTCTGCTGCACTTGTCGTCAGCTCACGCTGCCTAGACGTTATCTAGCACCTTACCCTTTGAAGCCCGGACTTTCCTCTCCTGCTTTAGTCACGAAGACTTCCACAGCAGCGACCGTCTGGCTCACTTCGCCGCACATCTTAGCAAATTTTTTTACAAATTGCTGCTGTTTTTCTGCTGCATCAACATTTGATATTTTTGCTGCAATTCCTGCGGACTTTCGGGATGGTGTTCATCTTTGGGAATACAATCCACAGGGCAGAATAAGGCACATTGTGGTTGTTCAAAATGCCCAACACACTCGGTACACAAATCTGGATGAATCTGATAAATCTCCTCACCCATAAAAATCGCTTCATTGGGGCATACAGGTTCACACACATCACAGTTAATGCACTCATCGGTAATGATTAATGCCATGATGCTCTCTCCCGAAACTTACCAACCTTGTTGATGTTTACGCTCAAAGGCTTCACACACAACTTTGGGTACAAACTTGGTAACATCACCACGTAAACGGGCAATCTCACGCACCAAGGTCGAAGAAATAAAAGAATATTGCTCCGATGGGGTTAAAAATACCGCTTCAAATTGATTATCAAGCTGGCGATTCATATTAGCAAGCTGAAATTCATATTCAAAATCTGAAATCGCACGCAATCCACGCAATACCGCAGTGGCTTTTTGTTCTCTAAAAAAATTGACCAATAACCCATCAAAACCCACAAATTCCACATTAGACAAATGACCTAAAGATTGTCTTGCCAACGCCACACGCTCATCCAGACTAAATACAGGATTTTTATGATGTCCAATCGCAATCGCAACCACCACCTCATCAAACATCCTTGCTGCCCGTGTCACCAAATCAATATGACCATTGGTAATCGGGTCAAACGTACCAGGATAAATCACTCGGGTTTTTACCATCACAACATACTCTAGGGAAATTTTAAGCTATTCTAACAAAAACTTGAATTTTTCGCCAAAATCCTGATAAAAATAAGCTATGATAATCACTATATTTAATTAAAGTTTTATTTGGAAGATTCTGTTTTTATGGCAAATGTCAAAGTCGTGAAAAAAAATACAGGGGGTACGATTGCTCAAAACAAACGTGCCAGACATGACTATTTTATCGAAGAAAAATTTGAAGCAGGACTTTCGCTGCAAGGCTGGGAAGTCAAATCGCTGCGTGCTGGACGTATGAGTCTGGTCGAGAGCTATATTATTTTTAAAAATAACGAAGCCTTTTTGTTTGGTGCACAAATCCAGCCGCTACTTTCTGCATCAACGCATGTCGTTGCAGAAGCGACCCGTACTCGTAAGTTATTACTGAATCGTCGTGAGCTGGAAAAGTTACTCGGTGCAGTACATCAAAAAGGTTATACCTGTGTGCCGCTTGCCTGCTACTGGAAAGGTCATTTAGTCAAGCTGGAAATTGCTTTAGTTAAAGGGAAGCAATTACACGATAAACGCCAAACCGAAAAAGACCGTGACTGGCAACGAGATAAAGCACGGTTATTTCATAAGTAATTGGATGATTTTAAACGCTTTCCATTTTGGAAAGTGTGACGCTTTGATTTAGACCTGCCTATCATCTTTTTCCGCAATAAAAACAAAAGTTGCCATACGTCCAGTTTTTGCCTGACGGCGATAAGAATAAAACTGCTCTGCTTCGGCAAAACTACACCGATCACCACCTGTTATTGATACCACACCCAATGCTTG
>SSHE01000003.1 GCA_008017315.1 Acinetobacter sp. | reverse complement strand
TTCAACGGTACTGATCTTTAAACCCTGATGATAAAAAGGATTAAGACCATCTCAGCAGTTGATTAACTGCGCTCCGTCAAGCATATCGGTATAGGGTAACAAATATTTTTTGTTAGGTCATTAACCAAAGAAAAATATTCCGTATCATGGATAAATTTCATAAAAATAAAGATTTAAATATGATGTACTTGAGAAATAATGCAAACTTTAGCCTCAGGGCAAACGTGCTATGTTAAAAAATGCAATAAAATCAAACGGTAATATGGATATTTTTGTTGATAACATATCTCAATAATGCTGTAACCATTTGATTTTACAATTTTTCCAAAAGTCAAATGCAATCGCCCTGCTTTAGCCTATACCCCTGATTCAGGGGATAGACAAATTTATCAAATTGTGTCCTATTCGTATGGATATGATAACAATGTTGTTCAATGTAAAAGGAAAAAAGATGAAACGTTTAATGATGACCCTGAGTGTTGCAACTTTAATGTCTGCATCAGTAGCACAAGCTGGATTGTTTGATAGTGTCATGCAGGTTGCACAAGTGGCTCAAGGTCTTACAGGCAATCAACAAGCCGCTCAAGAACCTCAGCAACAAAAAGAAGCGGTTGCCAAAGCAACACAATATTCTAGTTATGACTTTCGTTACATGGATTGTGCCGAATTGGCCGTCGCTGCAAATAAAGAAAAACGAGCAGCAAAAGAACTTGAAAGCCATGCAGGTGACTTTGATAAACTCTTGGAACAAGCTGATCAAGAAAATGCTGCTGCAGGCAACACCAAAGCAATTGGTGGTTTAATGTCAATGGCAGGTAGTCTATTGGGGAACAAAGATGCCAAAACTGCTGAAGTGTTGAACTCTTTAGGTAGCAATATGTCTAAAACTCAGTCGGAACGTGAGCTTGACAAATATGATACCAAAGAAATTGTAAAACAGCACAAAGCACATCAAGCCAATATTGAAGATATTGCCATTTACCAAAAAGCGAAAAAATGTCCGCTATAAGTGTAGATTGATAAAAATGGCTTCAGAAATGAAGCCATTTTTTTATCTTTATTGTGCATCAAAACTATGTCCAGAAATCCCATGACTATCTTTACCGATTAAATATAGATATGCAGGCATAATCTGTTCAGGGGTTGGACGAGTTTTTGGGTCTTCCTGTGGGTAAGCTTTGGCACGCATTGCCGTACGTGTGCCGCCCGGATTGATACAGTTAAAACGGATATTGTCCTGCTCGGCATGTTCATCCGCAAAAATTTTGCTGAGTGCCTCAATGCCAAATTTAGATACCGAATATGCTCCCCATAATGGTCTAGCTTCACGCCCTACACCACTACTGGTAAAAATCACCGATGCACTATTTGAGCGTTTGAGCAGTGGTAATAAAGCTTGCGTCAAGACAAAAGGGGCACGCAGATTCACATTCATCACATCATCCCAGATGTCCACTGGATAATCAGCCAGTGCTACACGCTCACCTAGAATCCCCGCATTATGTAAAATGCCATCTAGCCGCCCGAACTGCTGTTCTAACGTGTCTGCCAGTAATTCATAATCCATTGCCGAAGCACTGGACAATTGCAAAGGCAAAATTGCAGGCTGTGGTGCACCCAAGCCTTCTATTTCATCATAAATGATTTCCAGCTTATTGATGTTACGCCCATGCAAAACCACTGTTGCACCATGTAGTGCAAAATTAATCGCAGCCGTACGCCCAATCCCCTCACTACAGCCTGTGATAAGGATAACACGGTCTTTGAGTAAATCTGGTGCGGCGTGATATGTCTTAAAATCCATAATATTTGCCTCATGTTTGATATTTTAATTTTAAACGGTACTGACGATTACCTTATGCTGCTTATATGATGAAGTCAAAAGCAAATTGTCAAACTCTGTTCAACATTTGCTTTTGCTCTGTTGCGTTTAGATTAACCTATCCAATAGCGTATCCAATGCCGCTACATCTTCAATAATATAGTCCGCTCCCCATGCAGCCAGATCATGTGCAGACTCTGGCGGCAAATAACCATACGCTGCAAGTACCGTTGGCATATTGGCATTGCTCCCTGCATCAATATCTCGTGGATGGTCACCAATATAGACGATCTGTTCAGGGGTAATATTCAGTTGTTTTGCTGCCAAAAACATTGGTTCAGGATCAGGTTTAGTCTGCTTTACATCTTCTGGACAGACTAAAACCGCACAACGCTCGGTTAAATGTAGTGCAGCAAGTAAGGCTTCACTTAACCAGCGAGGTTTATTGGTGACAATCCCCCAAGGAATTTGGCGTTGTTCCAGCTTTTGTAATAGTGTATCCATTCCCTCAAACAAGGCGGTATCCACGGCAATATCTGCACCGTAAGTATCTAAAAAAGCTTGGCGATGCTGCCATAATACTGGATCATCCAAATCAAGTTCGGGAAAAACCAGTTTGACCATGGCACGCCCACCCTCTGATACTTGACTGCGAATCGCAGCAGCATCCACCACAGGACGACCCTGTTCACGGCACATGGCTTGAATAATACGGACAAAATCGGCTGCGGTATCAATCAATGTCCCGTCTAAATCAAATAAAACCGCTTTCATCATACTTGCTCGCCTTTTACTGTATGTACCATATAATTGACATCGACATTGGATGCCAGCCAATAGTGTTGGGTTAAGGGATTGTAATGTAAGCCAACCATGCTTTTGAGCTGCAAATCTGCCTGACGAATTGCAGCTGCCAATTCTGATGGGCGGATAAATTTATGATAATCGTGCGTACCTTTTGGTAGCAGGCGTAACACATATTCCGCACCAATAATGGCAAATAAATACGATTTCGGATTACGGTTAATGGTCGAAAAAAATACATGACCATTAGGTTTACACAATTCAAAACAGGCTTTCACAATGGATGCTGGATCGGGAACATGCTCTAACATTTCCATACACGTCACCACATCATATTGTCCAGCTTGTTCCTGTGCCAGTTGTTCTACAGCGACTTGACGGTATTCGATATTGTTTACATTTTCTTGCTCTGCATGGATACGCCCCACGGCAATGTGATTACCCATATCAATACCAAGTACGCTATCTGCACGGCGTGCCATACTTTCGCTCAAAATACCGCCACCACAACCCACATCAAGAATTTTTTTACCTGCTAATCCGCCTGATTTTTCATCAATCCAGTTTAGACGTAATGGGTTAATTTGATGCAAGGGACGAAATTCCGAGGTTTTATCCCACCATTTTTCGGCAAGAGCCTCAAATTTGGCAATTTCCTGTATATCGACATTGAGCGTAGTCATGATTTCGTCCTCTTTACCTTTCCTCGAGCATCAGCCAAAGAGTTTAACCCTAAAATAAAAAAAAGCGAGAAAGTGATAAAAAATCTTCACATAATAAAACGCTTTATCGCATTTTTCTCTATACATAATTATGATAATTTGCATTATAGTTCAGCACTGAAATGATAACGATGACGAGGATGCTTGATTCATGAAAAAATTTAGCCTTGGTATAATTGCAGCAACCATGATGACAGTATCAGGTATGACGTTTGCAGCAGATTTTATAGAAGGTAAAGACTATAAAGTTGTGCCAAATGTCGGCAAGGTTGATGTGCCAAATAAAATCGAAGTACGTGAGTTCTTTTGGTATGGCTGCTCACATTGCTTCAAATTAGAACCCTATATGCAAACTTGGTTACGTCAGTTACCAAAAGATGTGAATTTCCTGCGTACACCAGCAGCAATGAATGCTGTTTGGGAGCAAAATGCTCGTGGTTACTATGTGTCAGAAATGATGGGGATTCGTAAAAAAGCCCATGTGGCTTTGTTTGATACGATTCATAAAGAAGGCAAACAAATTTTCGACCAAAAATCTTTAGCCCAGTTCTATACACGATATGGTGCAGATACCAATAAATTTAATAGTTTATTTAATTCATTTGCAGTGTCGGGCAAGATTAATCAGGCAAAAAATTTGGCCATTCAATACCAACTTACAGGCGTGCCTGCGGTGGTGGTGAACGGTAAATATGTGGTGCAAGGTGAAGACCAGCACGTGATTGATGTCGTTAATTATCTGGTTGAAAAAGAACGCAAAACACTGAAAAAAGCATCTTAAAATCTGTTATAAATACGTCATGCCAGTCAGTTGGACTGACTGGCATTCGTTGCAAAGGAAAAGCTTTCAAAATCAATTAATGCTTTAATGCAAATGCACTGATCAAATCCGCAATATGACTGGATTGACTTAATACTGCCCAATGGTTCGCATCCACTTCCACACAACTAAAATCTTCTACCCAGTTTGGCATTTCAGCAATATATTCTGGACTAACAAAACGGTCATGTTTCAATACAATTGCCTGTACAGGACACTGTGCATAACGCTGACGTGGTTTGATGAATGCTGGAATAAAGTTGGCACGGTACAGATTAATTCCAAACTGACCATCCGTCGAAATACGCTTACTCACAGGTAAACCTTTCTGACGTTCAAGCTGCGTTAAAAAGGTTTGCCATTGACGCTCAGATGAATGCTTCCAAAAAGTTGGTGCAAGCAATGGCATATGGAACACACCGATATACCACGATTTACCGAGCAATTTAACCAGTTGTAATGGTTCAGCTTTCACGACTTTACGCAATAGATTCGCTGCATGATCAAGACATGGGCCAGAAATCGTTGAATACGATAAAATACGCCCTTTAAAACGTGGTTCTGTCACAGCTTCCCACGTCTGAATTGATCCCCAATCATGTGCGGCAAGATGAAATGGGCGATTTGCAATCACACGATTAACCACCGACTCCAAATCGTTGGCAAGCTGTGGCAACCGATAACTGACAATTTTTTTCGGCACACTCGAACGCCCTGCACCACGCACATCATACGTCACGACATAAAAATGCTGAATAAGTGATGGTATCATTTTTTCCCAGACTTCTTGATTATCTGGATAGCCATGCACCAAGACCATGGCTGGCAACTGTTCATTCCCCCAAGTTCTGACATATAATTTATAATGATCTGTGGTATCAACCCAGCGTTCCTGTTTCAACATAATAAATTACCTTTTAATAGCATGATAAATTGAGTGGTCATTGCATCGTATCAACATGAAAACACACATGCCATGATCAAAATAGTACATTCTAGTATGCGCAAAAAAAATGACGGATAAATTGACCGTTCCGCCTGAAAAATATTTGAATATTGCAATGAAATATAGTAGTTTAGTTACTTACGATAAAGTAGTTTTGCCATATTCATCTATGATGATGAATATTTGGAAAATTCTACTGTGTCCACCCATCAACTTAAAGGAGGGATAAACATGCACCAATCTATCATCCTTGCCGTTGCATTGGTGCTAGGGGCAACGACGGCTCAGGCAGCACAACTCCCACAACCAAACACACCCCAAAAAGAAACATCCATTATCAAGAATGTTGCAGCGGCTTTAAAAACTCCCATCAGCCAGACAACGGCAACAAGCAAACACTCTGCTTTGGAACAGCTCTTACAACAAGCTGAACAAGGAAAAACGGTCAGCACCTCTCCAGAAGAAAGTCGTGCACTGGCAAAATTAAATTCACGTACACCAAATGCTTTATTTACTCAGAATAGAAAATTCAGTTCTATTTTCCAACGACTATTTGGCGGATAAAACTTTTTTAAATCCATACAATATTTGCTTGATTCTCTCAAAGCCTCATTTAGTGATGAGGCTTTTTTCGTTATACTAACTTATCTTTTTTAGTTCTTTAGCCTATTATTATGACTGTCCGTACCCGTATCGCACCTTCGCCAACAGGTTTTCCACACGTTGGTACAGCCTATATTGCATTATTTAATCTATGTTTTGCCAAACAACATGGCGGGGAATTTATTTTACGTATCGAAGATACCGACCAACTACGCTCGACTCCAGAATCCGAAAAAATGATTTTGGATTCACTACGCTGGCTCGGTTTAAATTGGTCTGAAGGCCCTGATATTGGGGGTAAACATGCCCCTTATCGCCAGTCGGAACGGATGGGTATTTATAAACAATATGCACTGGAATTGATCGAAAAAGGTCATGCGTTCTACTGTTTTGCCACCCCTGAAGAACTTGACCAAATGCGTGCCGAACAGCAAGCTCGTGGTGAAACACCTAAATATGACGGTCGGGGTTTAAAACTCTCTCCAGAAGACATTCAACATCGTCTTGCCGCAGGTGAACCACATGTCATCCGAATGAAAGTCCCAGAAGACGGAACCTGTCAATTTCATGACATGCTACGGGGTGAAGTGGAAATCCCATGGGCACAGGTTGATATGCAAATTCTGCTCAAAACCGATGGCTTGCCGACCTATCATCTTGCCAATGTCGTTGATGATCATTTGATGGAAATTACCCATGTCATTCGTGGTGAAGAATGGATTCCATCCGCACCAAAACATCAATTACTTTATCAATATTTTGGCTGGGACATGCCTGTATTATGCCACATGCCACTCTTGCGTAATCCCGATAAATCCAAACTTTCCAAACGCAAAAATCCAACATCCATCAATTATTATAAAGACATTGGCGTACTGCCAGAAGCACTGCTCAACTATCTAGGACGTATGGGCTGGTCGATGCCTGATGAGCGTGAAAAATTCACCCTCACCGAAATGATTGAGCACTTTAATATCCAGCGTGTATCGCTTGGTGGGCCTATTTTTGATGTCGAAAAATTACACTGGCTCAATGGGCAATACCTCAAAGCCATGACTCCTGCACAACTTTTAGATACTTTATTGTTGTGGCAAGGTCATCGTAGCAAACTGGAAGAGATTGCTGCTGCCATTCAACCCCGTATCAATCTATTATCCGAAGCGGTGAATTGGTCGGGTTTTTATTTTAACCACATGCCAGCAGTGACTGCCGAACAATTTGAAAGTAAAAAGCTGACAACTGAACAAGTCCGTCAAAGCCTACAATTTGCAATTTGGCGTTTAGAAAGTTTATTCACATGGAATAATGATACCGTTAGCCAAACGCTGATGGATTTGGCGAACCAAATGGACATTAAACTACGTGACTTTATGCCGACTTTCTTTATTGCGATTGCAGGCTCGACCAGTTCTACGCCTGTAATGCAATCTATGGTGACGATAGGAGCAGATTTAACCTTTGCTCGCTTGCGTCATGCTTTGGAAATCGTTGGTGCACCCAGCAAAAAAGAAGATAAAGCATGGCAAAAACTCAATGAACAGCTCAAACAGCCTAAAAATAATACAGTTGATGCCGTAGAATAATCCAACAGATTGACAGCCTCACACTATCTGCATAAGATGGCGAAATTGGGGTCATAGCTCAGTTGGTAGAGCACTACAATGGCATTGTAGGGGTCAGGGGTTCGACTCCCCTTGTCTCCACCATATACAAATCAAGCACTTATAGGTAAATCAGTATCTTATAAGTGCTTTTTTTATGGGTTATATGCTTGTCTATTGGCTTATCTGGTTAAATTGTTGAATTTTTTGGGCATTGTAAACCATAATGTACACCAAAATTCCCCACACAAATAAAACTTCCCAAACCAATTTAATGATTTCGAATTTATACTCATCTTCATCATTGAGCTAAGATTTATACCCTCTCCAAATCTCTCCTGAACATGAGAAGCATTGCTTCGTAACTGTGCAAGAGGGGCAGACTTACATAAAATCAATGTTTTGCTATGATTTATGGCACTCCTCTTTGGCCTAGTATAACCTTTTATTCTCTGTCCAATTTTATTATGCCACTATAGCGAGTATCAAAATATTTTGTTACTTATATTGCAAAAAATAAAGCCGTGAACAGACTGTGAAAAATGTAAAGGGAAGCTCTGAAATGAAATGCCCAAAAGATAGTGCTTTTGTCTTTTTAATTTTATGAACTTATACATATTTTCGTCCATCCAATCCTGAGGTGTTTTGTAATGTATCAACAATACTTTGAAATGCAGGCTTTAACATGGCGAGCAACACAGCCAATCCAACAAGATGCCATTTTGATTGGCAATCAAGTGATCCAACATGATGGGCTAATCAGTAAACGCTATGTTTATCCTACTCATGAATATTGGTGTACCGCGATTTCTGATGGCGTTAGTCGTAGTCCCAAAGCAGACAAAGCCTCTAAGGCAGTATTAAACAGCGTGTTGGCACAATCCCAAGCAAAACAGCACGTTGATTTACAACACATTCAAGATGACCTAAGTACAGCATTGGCAGCCAGTTCTAAAACATATAGTGCGAGTGCAACTTTGGCTTTAGTCAGTCACGCCAGTCCACAAGGTTTTGTAAAGATTCAACATGTAGGCGATAGTCGGGTATATTTATTTAGTGATTGTCAGCAAAAATGGTATGCCCTGACCAAAGATCATAATTTTTTAAATGAAATGGCTGATAACGGTGAAATCGACATTATCATCGGACAGCAATATGCCAGCTTTTACTATATGCTCAGCCATTGTTTTTGTGCCGATTCATTACATGAAGTCCCCGAATTTTCGCCAAAAGAGCAATATTTAACCGATGGAGATGCGTTATTGATTTGCAGTGATGGTGTATATGATGTTTTACAATGTAGTGACTGGCAACCTCTATTGCCTGAGACAACATTAAAAACATGGCTTATAGAAATGAAAAACGCATTAAATCAAAAATATGCGTTTGATAATGTCAGTATGATTCTCATTCGTTTAACCAAACAAGGACAGTAATATGCAAGATGAACAATTGTTACGGCAAATAAAGGACTTTTGCCAAGATATCGGCTATGTATCGATATCATCACTACAACGCAAATTTATGTTGGGTTATGAACATACAAAACAACTCGTTGATATACTGATTCAGCAAGATTTCTGTGAAGCAGAATTTACGCCTGAATATGGTTATCGGGTTTGTCATTCATAAATTAACCTAATCTTGTTGCTTAGATCAAACTGCAGAAATATAAGTTAGCCCATAAAAGTAATCATGTCATAAAATGGCTTCGACAAGCTCAGCCAACAGTGGGTTTAACCTGTCGAAACCAACGTATTACATGTTTAATTGTTATGCTCAACTTATTAACCCCCTCTCACCTTTTTAAAGGTCTGTTGATTATAGTGTTGCTGTAAAATTTCTATCATTTCATTTTGGTGTCCAAACATAAGGTCTTTGATATTCGGGGATAACAAGCGTTTGTTGCTTGTCAAACAAGTCTTTTAGCATAAGACTTTCTACGATTATTTTTTCCATTTCAGATTCTACTGTTTGGTATTTTAGATAACAGTTGGTTAAGCCAGTTGAAACC
>SSHE01000083.1 GCA_008017315.1 Acinetobacter sp. | reverse complement strand
GGTATAGATACCTACTTTGCTGACCCGTACAAGTCAATTCAACGTGCTAGGAATGAAAATACCAATGGTTTAATTCGTTATGAGGAGCACTGCTCCGTAAAGCCAAAATCATCTTCATTCGATGACCTTAGTCATGAGCAGATTCAACAGATCGAGGATGCTTTAAATAATCGTCCACGAAAATCTTTGGGCTGGCTAACACCGAATGAAGTGATGGCTAGTTTTTATACTGTCGCACTTGCTGCTTGAATCCGCCAATCAAATCAACCTGTGACTTTAACCATCACTCTGGATGGTAAAGTACAGCCTAATTTTGACGTGGTGGCAAGCAAGGAAGTGGTTGCTATAGCTGAGAAAGAATTGGAAATCAAAGCAAAAACCGATGCCAAAGGACAAGTACACGTGACATTCCCACAAGCAGGGCAATATATGCTTGAAGTGGACACACCTGCGTCGGGTGATAAAGTACAGCCAACGACAGAAAGCTATCGTGTACGTATTGCCGTGCAAGTGAATTAAGTCTATATGC
Organism: Acinetobacter sp.; assembly: GCA_008017315.1. Classification (GTDB taxonomy): domain Bacteria; phylum Pseudomonadota; class Gammaproteobacteria; order Pseudomonadales; family Moraxellaceae; genus Acinetobacter. The sequence continues at coordinate 12,891 of SSHE01000083.1, read as the reverse complement.
TTAAGTACAACGTAAGGTGGTCAGTTTAACCTCATTCTGACCTTGCCCTTCTTGCACAGCGATGCTGTTCAGGGAGGGCGATACGAATCGTATCAATGATTGGATTCATGGAAGTTTGCTCGTGCATAACCCTCTTGAGAGGCATTGCCTCGCAAAAGGGGGTATTTTTGCAAGAAGTCTAATCATACAAAAACAAAATGTGATTTGGTATTGCTTTGAAATTCCACTATACTTTTTTGCTAAATATCAAAAATGAGCGTAAATCATGCGTGTATTGGTCATCATGGATGCGATTGAACATGTCAATCTGAAGAAAGATTCCACTATGGCAATGTTGTGGGCAGCAAGTCGCCGTGGACATGAATTGGGCTATGCACTACAGCAGGATTTATTTATCGAACAGGGCAAAGCATTTGGTCTGATTGCACCTTTACAGGTATTCGAAGATGAACAGCATTATTATGAATTGGGCGAACGACAAAAACAGTCGCTAGCCGATTATGATGTGATATTGATGCGTAAAGACCCTCCTTTTGATATGAATTTTGTCTATACCACCTATATTTTGGAACAGGCAGAACGTGAAGGGGTATGGGTGGTGAATAAACCACAATCTTTACGGGATTGTAATGAAAAATTATTTGCGACGCAGTTCCCTGAATTACAAGTACCCACATTGGTGACTTCACAGCACAGTTTGATTCGTGAATTTATTGCCCAGCATCGGGATGTGATTGTTAAGCCGCTAGATGGTATGGGTGGGATGGGTATTTTTCGTCTTAGTACAGGCGGTGCAAATATCGGTTCGACTTTGGAAATGCTGACCGAAATGGGGACACGCCCGATTATGGCACAGCGTTATATTCCCGAAATTGTCGATGGGGATAAACGCATTTTGCTGATTAATGGCGAACCTGTGCCGTACTGTCTAGCACGGATTCCGCAAGGCGATGAAACACGAGGTAATCTTGCTGCAGGTGGGCGTGGCGAAGCTCGTGCATTGACAGAGAATGATCAAAAAATTGCGGCACATGTTGGCGGATTTTTAAAAGAAAAAGGACTGATTTTTGTCGGTCTGGATGTGATTGGCGATTATGTCACCGAAATTAATGTCACCAGCCCGACCTGCATTCGTGAAATTGACGCACAGTTTGGTACGTCGATTGCCGATGATTTGTGGGATGTATTAGAGCAGGGGCGTGGTTAAGCCTACGGTCTATTGTTGTGCCAAAATCAAGGCAATTTCTTCCTGTGCTGCAGCGTGTAGCTTGGCACGAAGCTGCTGCAAGGTTTGCTCGATATAATATTCTGCTTCAAGCTCAAGCCGTATTTTTAAATCTTCTACTTGTGGAGAAGCACTCAAGTTATCCACAATTTCATTTTGTGATTGAGCATGGTGATTAAACTGTTTTGCCTGACTGACATCAAAACGGGCAATATCCTGCTGTGCCTGTTGCAAAGTTTGTTGCTGTAAATCTTGTGCAAGTTGTTGTAAAAGTTCGGTTTGTTGTTGCTGCTTGAGCTGTTCTTGTTGCTCTTGTGCATCAAGTTGAGCCTGTTGTGCGGCTCGTTTTTCTGCCAAGGCGTGTTCGAGTTCTGCCTGACGTTGGCGTTTACGTTCTTCGGCAAGGCGTGCCTGTTCGGCAAGAATGTCTTGTTTGAGTAGATGATAGGCACGGTCACACATTTGGCGATGACGTTGTTGTAATAAAATTTCTTGCTGTTGCCATTGCATGATGTGTGTATCAGGTTCAAGCAGGGTGCAGATGAATTTCAGTTCATCACAATAGGTCTGGCGTACGGTTTCAGGCGTTGCCAACCAGCGTTGTCGAAAATGTTCACCGACATTGAGTGCCACGATATGATTCCTTTATTTTGATTAGATTTTGTGCACAATAGGCTCAATGCCGATGTGTCGATAGTATTTAAACTTTTCTCTTGCCACTTGCTTATCTTGCGTATTATGACCGACGATTTCAATCAAATGAAGTGCAGAATGTGCTAATTCAGTCAGATGGATAGGCTGAGAGGATAAATTCACACAGACATCAAAGCTTGGATCGGGTAAGTGTTGCGATAGACAGATCTGCCCATGTGTCAGGTCAATGCCATGGGGCAGAAAACTGGCTGCTTCAACTTGCCAAAGTTGCTCATCCAGTGTTTTACAGTAGTCTGCATCGGAAAAATACAACCAGATACGATGTTTATGCTGGATTTTTTGGCACAAACGACAAGCAATATCGGCTTGTCGCTGTGCGGTTTTTTCTATCAAGTAGAAACTGATTTTGTGCATGTGAAATTAGGCTTGGCTGCGATTGGCAAGGAATTGCATCAAGAGCGGAACAGGGCGACCAGTTGCCCCTTTTTGTGCCCCAGAAAGCCATGCAGTGCCTGCGATATCCAAATGTGCCCAGCGATAGTCTTTGCTAAAGCGTTGTAAGAAACAGGCAGCGGTAATTGCACCGCCTGTAGGCCCACCAATATTCCCCATATCGGCAATGGTGGAGTCCAATAATTCCTGATAATCCTCATATACAGGCATCCGCCAAACACGGTCAAAACTTTGCTCGCCTGCTTGATGCAAATCGGCTGCAAGTGCATCATCGGTACTAAATAAACCGCTCACGACCTTCCCGAGTGCAACGACACAAGCACCTGTAAGTGTGGCAATATCAATCACCAGTTCGGGGTTATAGCGTTTGATATAGGTCAAGGTATCACAGAGTACCAGACGACCTTCGGCATCGGTATTGAGGATTTCAATCGTTTGTCCGCTCATGCTGGTCACAACATCACCAGGGCGAGTCGCACGACCTGATGGCATATTTTCCGCACATGCCAATGCCCCGACCACGTGAATCGGCAAACGACTTTCACACAATGCACGCATCACACCCAGTACCGATGCTGCCCCACACATATCAAACTTCATTTCATCCATCGTGGCGGCAGGTTTGAGCGAAATACCGCCTGTATCAAAGGTCACACCTTTACCGACCAAAACGACAGGCTGTTCTTCACGATGGGCGAGGTATTCCAAGATCACCACACGACCTTCACGTTCAGAACCCTTGCTCACGGCTAAAAAGGCATTCATGCCCAAATCTGCCATATCCTGCTCGGTGAGAATGGTGACTTTTAACTGTTCTGGAAATTCCTTGGCAAGGGCAAGGGCTTGTTCTGCCAGATATTCAGGGAAGCAAATATTGCCAGGGGCATTGCCCAAATCACGTGTGAGATTTTGCCCTTTGACGATGGCATGAATCAAGGCTAATTTTTCTTCAGTGAGTTCACGAGATGCGGAGCGAAAGCTGATGTGTTGCAGTTTTGCGGTGGCTTTGCTCGATTTATACTGTTCATGTGTGTAATTTGCCTGTGCCACAGCCAGTGCAAATGGGTAATGGTATTGGTGTGGCAATGCAGATAAATCAATCACCACGTGGTCAGATTTTTTTTGTACCGCTTTAATCAGGGTTTGTGCCAGTTTGCCGATTTGACTTGGGTTAAAGCGGTCTTTGTCACCTAAACCCAACAGATAAAATGCAGGATAACGCTCATTTTGCTGAAATGCAGTCTGTAATTCATTAAACTTTGCCTGAAATTGGCTGAGTTCCAACCAAGCATTGGGTGCTGAAAAACCAAAGGCAAGCAGTTGTTGCCCTAGATTGCGTTCATCAAGTAAGGCAATGAGGGGGATTGCTGGTGTGGTCGATTCCGATAGTAGTGACAATTTCATAAAAATCTCAATAGTTCAGTGGTTGAGAACAGTGTTGTTTTAGCAACAATATACCGCTTTATTATCAATCTGCAAAATATCCGATGTGCAGAGTAGTTCTATATTTTGTACAATCAGGTAAACTAAAGCGTTATTGAATGTTCATTAAGCCCTGTGAGGACTGTTTCTTGATTATTACGCGTTATTTAGTCAAACAGGTTGTTGCTACTTCGACGGTTGTGGTGGCATTACTGACCCTCATCATGATGGGTGGGCGCTTAATCAAGTATTTTGGTGTGGCGGCACAGGGGCGGATGGATGTTGGTATTTTATTTAGCATCATTGGCTTCCGTTTACCCGAATTTTTGACCCTAATTCTACCATTGGGGTTTTTTGTTGGTTTGATGCTGGTATTTGGGCGGCTCTATGTCGATCATGAAATGGCGGTACTCAATGGCAGTGGTATCAGTCGGGGGCAATTGGGGCGTAAATTATTGCCTCTGACTTTTAGTATTGTAGCGTTGCAGGCAATGTTGATGATGGTGGTATCGCCATGGGGTAATCATCATTTTGACCAATTGTTTGCGACGCAAGCGGTGCGTAGTGGTTTTGATTTGGTACGCCCCAAAGAATTTATTTCCAGTGGAGCTTATACCATTTATGCAGGGGATATTTCGGAAGACAGGCAAAGTTTAAAGGATATTTTCTTTTATCAAAAAGCCAAAGATGCAGATAAACCTGATGTGATTATTCTGGCAAAAGAAGCCAAACGAGTGGTGATAGAGAACGAAGCCGCCAATGTAGTGGATTTGTATCAGGGGCGACGCTATAGCCTAGTACCAGGGCAAGCGAAATATGTACAGGCAGAATTTGAAAGCTATCGTTTAACGCTGCAATCGGACAAAGAACAAAAAGTTGAAGCACAGCGTATCGAAGCCATGACCATGTGGCAAGTCTTGCAACAATATACCGAAAGTCCTGTGATTTTGAGTGAGTTGGGCTGGCGTATTTTTGCCCCATGGGTGATTGTATTGGCATTAATGCTTGCCGTACCTTTATCTGAAGTGAGTCCACGACAAGGGCGTTATTATCGTTTGTTTCCTGCCATTATGATTTTTGCCAGTCTGATTGTTGCCATGATGGCAGTCAAAACTCGTATGAGCAAAGGGCATTTGGGCATTTGGGCATATCCATTGATATTGTTGATCTATAGTGGGGTGGCGTGGTTTTTTGCACGTAAACAGGAGCTTGCACCAAAGCTGAAACGATTGGCACGAGGGAAGGCATAGGCATGTTATCACGTAAAATTTTAGCTCGTCATGTCATCAAAACCACAGGTCTTGCCATGCTAGGTACGGTCGGGATTTTATTGTTATTGCAGACTTTATTTGGTTATCTAGCAGAGTTGGGTGATTTGGATAAACATTATCATGCGTGGCAAGCCTTGCAATATGTGTTTTGGGATATGCCAAGTAAATTATTGGAATTATTGCCAATTGCCGCCTTAATAGGGGCAGTGGTGGGTTTGGGCAGTTTGGCATCTAGCAGTGAACTGGTAGTGATGCGTTCAGTTGGCATCAGCTTATGGCGGATTGTCGGCTGGACGGTTCGCCCTGCATTATTGTTGATTGTTTTGTCTTTTGTACTTAGCCAATGGGTGATTCCTTATAGTAATGAGCAAGCCAAAGCAGTCAAAAAACCCAATCATGCTGCGGCATTGGGCGAGGTAAGAGGGTATTGGACGAGGGAAGGGCAGCGTTTTATTTACATTGATTATGCCAATGCCAAAGGGGATTTACAGCAGATTCAGGTTCTGGATTTTGATCAAAATTATCGTTTGGTTTCAACTTTAAATGCCGAAAAAGGGCAGTTTGATACAGCTCAGCAGTGGCATTTGCAGCAGGTGGCACAAGTGGATATTTTTCCGCAAGGTCATGCCCAGCAAGTCAAACGGACACAGGACACACTGGCATTGGCGTTGCAGCCCAAATATGTACACATGGTCACGGTTGCCCCCGAAGATTTAGCCCCTACACAATTGTTTAGTTTTATGGGGTATATGCACGAATATAGTCAAGTGCCAAAAAAATATGAATTGGCTTTTTGGCAAAAAGTAGCTGAACCACTGAGTTTGATTGCCTTGGTGGTGGTGGCATGTTCATTTGTGTTTGGGCCATTGCGGCAGCAGTCGATGGGTTTTCGTTTGGTGATTGCACTGTTTACGGGCTTGGGTTTTTATTATGTGCAAGATTTTCTTGGCTATGCCAGTTTGGTGTATAGCCCATCGGCAGCATGGTTTGTTTTTGTGCCGATTGGTGCTTTATTGGCGATGGGTGCATATTTATTGCATCGGGTGCGTTAGTGACTTTTGACTGATATTCTGGGTAAAATAGCGTAATCTTGACACTGAATAAGAGCATTGAATCATGACGGATGTAAGCACACATAAAATTCCACATGTCTTGGTGATTATGGATGGGATTGGGCATCGTGAAGCGATTGAAGATAATGCCTTTCTTGCTGCCAAAACTCCCCATTTAACCGCAATGAAAGCCAAGCATCCGCATAGTTTGATTTCAGGTTCGGGGGAAGATGTGGGTTTACCTGATGGTCAAATGGGCAATTCCGAAGTCGGACACATGAATCTCGGTGCAGGTCGTGTGCTGTATCAGGATTTTACCCGTATTACCAAAGATATTCGTGATGGTGCTTTTTTTGAGCATGAGGTGCTGGTGGATGCGGTAGAACAAGCCAAAGCCACAGGTGGTGCAGTACATATCATGGGATTATTGTCGCAGGGTGGTGTGCATTCGCATGAAGACCATATTGCCGCAATGTGTGAACTTGCCCTCAAACGTGGTGCAAAAGTCTATTTACATGCCTTTTTGGATGGGCGTGATACACCGCCCAAAAGTGCCGAGCCAACGTTAAAACGCTTTAGCGATTTATTTGCCCAGTATCCACAACAAGGGCGTATTGCGACCATGATTGGACGCTACTTTGCCATGGATAGAGATAATCGTTGGGATCGTGTTGAGCAAGCCTATCGTTTATTAACGGAAGGTGAAGCAGTACGTGTTGCAGACAGTGCGGTTGAGGGCTTGGCACAGGCGTATGCTGCCGATGAAAGTGACGAGTTTGTTAAAGCGACTCGCATCGGTGAAATGGCTAAAATTCAAGATGGCGATAGCGTAGTATTTATGAATTTCCGTGCCGATCGTGCGAGAGAAATTACCCGTGCCTTTGTCGAAAAAGAATTTACAGGCTTTACACGTCAAGTTGTTCCTGCTTTAGCTAAATTTGTGATGCTAACACGCTATCAAGCAAGTATTGATGCACCAGTGGCCTATATGCCAGAAACATTAACCAATTCATTGGGTGAATATTTGTCTCACTTGGGTAAAACCCAATTGCGTATTGCCGAAACCGAAAAATATGCCCATGTCACGTTCTTTTTTAGTGGTGGACGTGAAGATGAATATGCAGGGGAAACACGCATTCTAATTCCATCGCCCAATGTTGCAACCTATGACTTGCAGCCTGAAATGAGTGCCTATGAAGTGACTGATAAATTGGTGGAAGCGATTCATTCAGGTAAATATGATTTATTGGTGGTGAATTATGCCAATGGTGATATGGTTGGACATACTGGTGTGTTTGATGCGGCAGTGAAAGCGGTTGAAGCAGTGGATACGAGCCTTGGACGAGTGTATGACGCAGTCATGGCACAGCATGGACACATGCTGATTACCGCAGACCACGGTAATGTCGAACAAATGCAAGATTATCACAGCGGACAAGTGCATACGCAACATACTACCGAACTTGTACCGTTTATTTATGTCAGTGAACATCAAGCGAGCATTGCTGAAGGAGGGGTGCTGGCGGATGTTGCACCCACTTTATTGCATTTAATGAATCTTGCTGTACCTGCGGAAATGCAAGGGCGTAATTTGATTCAGCTTGCCCAGCCATAACAAAGGAAAACATATGCGACTTCAACCATGGTGCAGTATCTTGCTGCTGAGTACAGGCGTGTGCTGTAGTACAATGGCACTGGCAGCACCATTGGTTGAGGCTATGCCAGCAATAAAAGTTGAGCGTAAACAAAATCCTCCATCGCCATCTGTGGCGGAGATGCCACGAGATGCCGAGCTAAACGGTGATGAAGTTGAGGATGTGCCGATTGAGCAAATCCGAAATTTTATTGAAGCCTTTCAGGTCATTAAAGATAATTATGTGGATACATTATCCAACAACACTTTATTTGAAAATGCCATGTCTGGTTTGGCAGAGCATCTTGACCCTTATTCACGCTATCTGGATGCGGAGCATTATCAGCAATTATTGGAATTTACCGAAGGGCAGATGGCTGAACCACAGTTGAAACTGCACTATCAAGTTGAACAACAACAGTGGTCTTTAAGCAAAATTGTCCGTGATTCTGATAATTATCGTAAAGGCTTACGTGATGGTCAGGTGGTTGAACGGCTGAATGGCGTAAATATTCAGGCACTGGATGAGCGTACCATTAACAATATGCTGGCAGGGGCTCTGGGAAGTGCCTTGAGTTTGCGTGTCAAACTGGATGAAAATAAGGTACAAACGCTGGATGTGCTGCGTGATCAGAAGTTAAATTATGATATTGAACCATATTTAACCGATGAACGTATTTTGGTGTTACGTATTAAGGCTTTTCAGCAAGATACGACGACGCAAGTGCAGGATATTCTAAAAGTTTATCAGCAACGTACCAGTAATATTCGTGGTGTCCTAATTGATATTCGAGATAACCCAGGTGGTTTGTTATCGGCAGCAGTGGATCTAGCGGATTTATTTTTGGAACAGGGTCTGATTGTCACCACCAAAGGGCGTATTGATCCGCCACAAAAATTTCAGGCATTTTCTAGTCCAAACCCGATTACCTATCCAATAGCGATTTTACAGAATCGTTTTTCTGCTTCGGCGGCAGAAGTGTTTGCTGCGGCACTCAAAGAACACCAGCGTGCGATCGTCTTGGGAGAAACCAGCTATGGTAAAGGTGCGATCCAAAAACTTTTTCCATTACAACAAGGTGCATTAAAACTCACCGTTGCCTATTATTATACCCCTCAGGGACATTTGATTGAAGGGAAAGGGATTCGCCCTGATGAACATCTAAATATGAATCAGATGTTCACGGAGCAACAAGTGCTACAACAAGCCATGCTTGCATTTGAGAAAACTTTGCATCATTAGTTGCTGTGTCTATAACGAGATAAATCTACCTCAGAAAATTTTTTTGTCAGCGATTGATCTTGTCTCAATAATGATTTGGCTTAATTTACCATAACCATTCGACATTATATTTTTGGATATTAGCATCGGTGGTGAGAATGGTCATATTGTGAATTTGTGCAGTAGCAATTAATAGCCTATCGAATGGATCACGGTGAATAAACGGTAGATTTTCAATAATTTCGATGTGTTTTGTATGGATAGGAGTCAGGTCGATTTGTGAAAGGCGAATAGCGGATAAAAATGTCCGTACACCGCCCTCAAAGTCAGATAATTTGCCTAAGCTGTTTTTAATGGCGACTTCCCAAACAGATGCCATGCTAATATGCAGACTATTGCTTTCATCCAACAAGAGTAAGCGAGCTTTGCCAGATAAATATTCATGTTGGTTAAATAACCAAAGTGCGGTGTGCGTATCAAGCAATAGTTTCATGTCATGACATCTTCAAAATCGGCAAGCGGTGCATCAAAATCTGCTGACATTTCATATTGTCCGTGTAATAGACCAAACATTTGTTCGCGAATATTTGCTTGTATTTTCACATCTTGTGTTTGTGATGATGTGGTGAGTACAAAAGGTAAATCTTTTTGGCGTACAGTTTGGCGTAAAAATAAATTGACGGCTGTAGTCATATCAAGTCCAAGAGATGCAAAAATTGCTTGAGCTTGAGCTTTAATTTCGCTATCGGTACGAATGTTAATGTGAGCTGTTGTCATAATCACACCCTCAAGATGGTCACAATGTAGTAGATAGTAACATCCAGCATATACATCAGCAATATTCAATATTTTTTCGCATTGCTAGAATGAGAATATTTCAAGGTAAATATTAAATCACTCTGAAAAATGTTTAATGACTTGAATGACAGTCTTACCGTGTTGTGATTGAATCGTTAAATTAGCTTGGATTTTTTCCAAACGCACTTGCATACTGCGTAGTCCGATACTGATGCCAGCGTGTTGAACCGCTTCAATATCAAAACCAACTCCATCATCTTCAATTTCAATCATCAAATTTTGATTATTTGGATAAGATAATTCGACACGCACATTTTTAGCCTGACTGTGTTTAATGATATTGGTGAGTGCTTCTTCTGCAACACGTAAGAAAGTAAGACATTCCAAAGCAGTAGGCTGATACTGCCATTGCTGTGGAAATGACCAATTTGAGTTAATATCCAATTCATCAAATAATTGGCTAAAGCGATGACGTATCGGTGCGCCCCACAAGATTGGGGTATTCGGGATTTCAGTCGCTGCACTGGAGCCACTATCAATCACTTGGCGTAGATCATCACGGAATATTTTAAGCATCGAGAGCATTTGATGATTATCTAGATTTTGCTTACTTTGAGAAATAATACCCATTGAACGGACTAAAGAACTACCTAAAATATCATGTAAATCATGCGATAGTTGCAAACGTTCCTGAAGTTTGGTGTTTTCGAGTTCGAGTTGGTGGATATTGAACACATCGGTTACATTACTGGCAATCAACAATGCTGAAAAAACCACAGTAATCATCAATACAAATAGTTGAGCAGTAAACCAACCGTAGGTATGCACAAAGTTATAATTGGTATCAATCTCTAGCATGAGTTTAATTTGAAAAATAGTTTGTAATATCATGCATATACACTGAAAAATAAAAGAAACTTTCAGCCATTTGTCAATCTTGTGTTTGGGCGTGGCACGTAAAATGACAGGAAGTTTATAACAAAACACCACCGCCATAGCGATACTTACCCAAACAAAACGTACTGTCAGCTTGTCGAGCACCAGTGCATAATAAAATAGACCTATTTCTAGAACTGCAATCACGAATAGGTAAAATTTCCATGATAGTCGGGTATCAAAACGCAGTGCAATCGACTGAGCTAAAGCAATGGAAGTAAAGACATAAAGTGGCTCAATCAGCATCGACCACTTATGTAAGTCGGGAATAGCAATAATACCTTGTAAAAATAGGACTGTACCAGTAGAAATAAGAGTAATGGATAACCAGAAAATGGATAAAAACTGGCGTTGTTTGAACCATAAAAAGCCAATGATAAAGCCGAGACAAATCAGGAAAATGGGGATTAATAAAATAAAATTACTGTTGATACCATCGTGCATTGAATCTGCCCAATTAAAAGAAACCAAGAGAATGTGCAATTTTGATTGCTTTAGAGCGGCTATCTACTGCAAGTTTACTGTAAATATTGCGCAAATGTGCTTCTATTGTATAGCGAGATAATTCTAATAAATTGGCAATATCTTGATTATTCATGCCTTGTACCACGTATTCTAAAATTTCTAGCTCTCGACTAGATAAGGCTTCTTGGGAGTTTTGTAATGGTTGTGGTTTTTTGAATACGGTCGATAAAATCAGTTGAGCCATAAATGGGTCAATGGGAGTGCCACCTTGTAAAACATGTTTGATTGACATGCTGACCTCAAAATCATCACGTTCTTTGAGTAAATAACCTGTTGCACCTGCTTGTATGGCTTTTAAAATCGCTTCTCGTGTGCTCCAAGCCGAAATGACCAATACAGGTATGGTTTCATTTTTCTGTCGAAAAGTTTGAATAAATTTAGTGCCATTGCCATCGGGTAAGCCTAAATCGACCAATACAAAGGCAACTTGCTGTTTTTTAATGATTGCTAGAGATTGTTTTAATGTGTCCGTAAATAAAATGTCGGATTTGGTATAGCCAATCGCCATTAAAATATGTTGTAGCCGTTGCTGAATAACTTTGTCATCTTCAATGATGAGTACAGGCATAGGTAAATTTGAACTCTGATTGATCATGAGCCTAACCTTAATGGGAAAACTTTTTCTATCATATAAGGTTTTGGCCACGGCTACATCATTGAAATCAAGTAGGCTAAGGCAATTTGATAATTTGTATGAACGTTTTTCCTGTATGCGATTGGATGTGCATTTTTGCCTGAATATTGTTTAGTCTTTGCTGCATACTTCGTAAGCCAATCCCTTGATGATTCTGCTGTATCTGTTGTGGGTCAAAGCCGATACCATCATCCGCAATGTCTAAAATAAAAGGGTATAATGCCGAATCGTAAAGATGAATCTGTATTTGTTTGGCATGGCTGTGTTTGATTAAATTGGTTAAAATTTCATCTAAAACTATGCCTAAGGTGTGATAGTCATGCAATGTGGATTGAGTATGCCACATTTCGGAAAATTTCCATTGTATCTCCATCTCTAATGCTAAAAAAATCGGGTCGAAATGCAGGCGAATGGGTGCAGCCCATAATGTAGGGGTTAAAGGAAGTTGATAGGTTGTATCTTGGTGAAGATGCGTGACGTGTAATAAATCATGCTTTAATTGTTGCAGTAAGGATAAAAAGTGTTGATTATCCATCGGTTTTTTATAGTGGCTTAAATGGGTGATGGAGCGAACCACAGAACTTCCTAAAATATCGTGTACATCGTAAGAAAATTGGATTTTTTCCTGTATTTTAATATTGGATTTTTGTATATCTAAGTTTTTATATAAATTGCCGATAAAGATTAAGATGACAAATAATAAAGTAAATATTAAAATGGTGAGCTGATTCATAAACCAATGGGAATAGTTGGCAAAGTTAATCGGGCTATGTTCGGGAATGTAGATAAAAATGACTAATGCAATACTGCGAAAAATAAATATTGCTGTAATAAGGATAAATAAATTTTTTAAACTTTTTTCGGTGAGATTAAAAGTCGGTGTTTTTAATAGTTGGGGTAAGCGATGTAGTAAAATGAATGTTGTTCCCATTGCAAGAATCAACATACATACAAAGATTTAAGGTACTCCCCTAAAACAAACCACGAACTCATAAAATTAAGATAGAAGCGGGTTGGTAAAAAGGTGTTTCATCGGATTGATTTAGACCTGCCCAATATACCTGAG
>SSHE01000108.1 GCA_008017315.1 Acinetobacter sp. | reverse complement strand
GCAACCCGAGTATCATCCGTGACAATTGCTAACTGCATATCTAGGCTAAAATTGAGCAATGCCTATAGCGTTACATTCGATAACGGCAAAGAGTTTGCTGAACATGAGCGGTTGCAACAACGAGGTATAGATACCTACTTTGCTGACCCGTACAAGTCAATTCAACGTGCTAGGAATGAAAATACCAATGGTTTAATTCGTTATGAGGAGCACTGCTCCGTAAAGCCAAAATCATCTTCATTCGAGGGTATTAGTCATGTGCAGATTCAACAGATTGAGGATGCTTTAAACAACCGTCCACGAAAATCTTTGGGCTGGCTCACACCGAATGAAGTGATGGCTGGTTTTTATACTGTCGCACTTGCTGCTTGAATCCGCCCAATTTATCTATAGCATAGAATAATCTTTCTTTGGTTAATGACCTAACAAAAAATATTTGTTACCCTATACCGATATGCTTGACGGAGCGCAGTTAATCAACTGCTGAGATGGTCTTAATCCTTTTTATCATCAGGGTTTAAAGATCAGTACCGTTGAACCTGATCAGGTTAAGACCTGCGTAGGAATCAAGCAACGCAAAAATGTGCCAACGTTTTATGGGGGCATATCTTTTTTGTTCATGCTTGATGCTTTAATGTTTTTCATAAGGAATCAATCATGAGCCAAGCCACTGCATTTTCATCTGCCGATATTTCAGCCCAACATGAACAAGATGCCAAAGATTTAACGCGCATTTTGCCTGCATCACAAAAAGTCTATATCCAAGGTTCTCGTGCCGATATTCAAGTGCCATTTCGGGAAATTACCCTGACCGACACACCAACAGGCTTAGGTGGTGAGCAGAATTTGCCATTACGTGTCTATGATACCTCAGGTGTTTATACCGATCCAAAAGTACAAATTGATTTAAATAAAGGTTTACCCTCTATCCGTCAAGTGTGGATTGAAGAGCGTAACGATACTGAAAAATTGGAAAAATTAAGTTCTACATTCGGGCAAGAACGCCTGAAAGATATTCGTACCGCCGATATTCGTTTTGCTCATATTCAAAACCCACGCCGTGCCAAAATCGGCAAAAATGTCAGCCAAATGCACTATGCCAAGCAAGGCATTATCACCCCTGAAATGGAATATATCGCCATTCGTGAAAACCAACGGCAACGTGAAGGTGTCGATATGCGTCAGCATCCAGGACAAAACTTTGGAGCAAAGAATTTAACCGAAATCACCCCTGAATTTGTACGTCAAGAAGTTGCCGAAGGTCGTGCGATTATCCCTGCCAACATTAACCATCCTGAATGTGAACCGATGATTATCGGACGTAATTTTTTGGTGAAAATCAATGCCAATATTGGCAACTCGGCTCTTGGTTCAAGCATTGATGAAGAAGTGGCGAAAATGACTTGGGCAACTCGTTGGGGTGCAGATACCATCATGGATTTATCGACAGGTAAAAATATCCATGAAACTCGGGAATGGATTATTCGTAATTCTCCTGTGCCAATCGGCACTGTGCCGATTTATCAAGCACTGGAAAAAGTCGATGGTGTGGCGGAAGATTTAACATGGGAAATTTTTAAAGACACGCTGATTGAACAAGCAGAGCAAGGGGTGGATTATTTTACCATTCATGCAGGTGTGTTATTGCGTTATGTACCGATGACCGCCAATCGTCTTACAGGCATCGTGTCACGTGGTGGTTCAATCATGGCTCAGTGGTGTTTGGCACATCATCAAGAAAACTTCCTCTATACGCATTTCGATGAAATTTGCGACATCATGAAAGCCTATGATGTGTCATTTAGTCTTGGTGATGGCTTACGCCCAGGTTGTATTCAGGATGCCAATGATGAAGCACAGTTTTCAGAACTACGTACTTTAGGTGAGCTGACCCATCGTGCATGGCAACATGATGTACAAGTGATGATTGAAGGGCCAGGGCATGTGCCAATGCACATGGTCAAGGAAAATATGGATTTGCAGCTCGAAGTGTGTAAAGAAGCACCATTCTATACGCTTGGACCTTTAACCACGGATATTGCACCAGGTTATGACCATATTACCTCGGCGATTGGTGCGGCGATGATTGGTTGGTATGGCACAGCGATGCTGTGTTATGTGACACCAAAAGAACATTTAGGTTTGCCGAATAAAAAAGACGTTAAAGACGGGATTATTACCTATAAAATTGCAGCACATGCGGCTGACCTTGCCAAAGGTCATCCAGGTGCACAAGCCAGAGATAATGCCTTGTCCAAAGCTCGTTTTGAATTTCGCTGGGAAGACCAGTTTAATCTGAGTTTAGACCCTGATACCGCACGCAGTATGCACGATGAAACCATGCCGAAAGAAGCCCATAAATCGGCACATTTTTGTTCAATGTGTGGGCCAAAATTTTGTTCGATGAAAATTACCCAAAATGTGCGTGATTATGCACAAAATCAGGTAATTGCACAAAATGCTGAAGAAGAGCGTGAACAGGGTCTAAAACAGATGCAGGAAGAATACCAACGACACGGAAATTCTCTTTATCAAAAGGTTTGATATTTCTGTAAAAACAGGTAAGAATGTCGGCAACATAACAATATTTAATCACATCAACAATGCTTAAAGTGCAGCATTATCGACCACAGTTTTCCATGCAGGATGTGGACATCTTACAGACAGAACCCCGTTATCGGGGTTTTGTGCAGGTCGATATAGTCACATTACGTCACCGTTTATTTGCAAGTGGGCAATGGAATACACCTTTTCAACGTGAAATTGTCCGTCGCCGTGCAGCGGCAGGCGTGCTGGTACATGATCCAAAATTGCAAAAATTCCTGCTGATTGAACAGTTTCGTGCTGCCACACTCAATCTTACCGATACGCCATGGCAACTGGAAATTATTGCAGGGTTGATAGATGATGGCGAAGATGCTCCAAGCTGTCTCAAACGTGAAGCACTGGAAGAAGCAGGCTGTTCGATTGATACACCTAGGTTTATCTATCAATATCATCCTTCGGGTGGGGCAAGTGATGAAATCTTTCATTTTTATGTTGCTACTGCCGATTTAAGCCAATGTGGTGGGATTCATGGCGAAAGCAGCGAACATGAGGACATTAAAGTCCATATTTTTGAGTATGCCGATATTGCTACCCTCTTGGCACAAGGTATCGTGCGTAATGCCCCTGTCATTATTGCCCTACAATGGCTACAATTCTTTCTATTACAACAAAAAATGGGGGAGATATGAGCGAGTTTCATTTCCCTGTATCCCAACATTCACAACGCCCGATTCGTATTCTTCAAATCAGTGATCCACATTTATTACAGGATAAACACGGTATATTTGCAGGGATTCAACCCTTTGCATCCTTACAAGCCGTGCTTGAACATGCTCAAAAAGAGCAATTACCTTTTGATTGTGTACTTTGCACGGGTGATATTGCACAAGAACCTACCATCCAAACCTACCAACACTATTTAAATGCCGTACAAACACTGGAAATTCCACATTTTTGGATTCGAGGTAATCATGATGATAATGCTGATTTCCCCGAACCAAGTGAAGACCATCAACCCAAAGTGATTGTGGTCGGGCAATGGCGGATTATCATGCTCAATAGCCAAAAACATGGCTGTATCCATGGTGAAATTAGTTCGGAACAACTTTGCTTTTTACGTGATTATCTGCAGCGTTATCCTGACGATTTTTTTATCATTGCTTTACATCATAATACCTTTCCAGTGGGCTGTGCATGGCTTGATCCCCATCGCTTACAAAATGCCGATGCTCTTTTGGACTGCCTTTACCCTCATCCACAGGTTAAAATCGTGCTTTCGGGGCATGTCCATCAGGTATTTGAATATCAACACACACAGATTCACTTTTTATCTTGTCCATCAACCTGTGTACAATTTAAACCGCTTCAAGATCAATTTCGTCTGGATGTGCTCGCTCCAGGATACCGCATTTTAGAGTTACATGCCGATGGTCGCCACGATACAGATATTTTCCGTTTGGCAGCCAATCTTGGCGAAATTGACATGCAGCTATCCGAGTATTGAATTGCCACATTTGCTCACGATTTAATACTACCATCTTGTGGCAAAAGCTTATATGATGTGCGACCTTAGACTGTAGTAGGCAAGATGGTACAGAAAACACTTGCTTTTTACCCCTGACTTTGCGTATAGATACGTCTTGTACAATGAGGAATGCCCTAATATGGCAAATCAAAACGAAATACCAATGGATGATGTAAAAGACATGGCAGCAGCAGAAAAGCCAGCAGCGAAACGTGTACGCAAGCCAAAAACGAAAACTGAGGAAGCAAACTCAACAGCGAGTTTATTTGGCTTTGCTCCTTATCAGGAAAAGAAAAACGAAGAATACATGTCGGAAGGGCAGCTTGAACATTTCCGCAAAATCTTAAATGCTTGGAAAGAAGAGCTAATGTCCGAGGTGGATCGAACTTTGACCTCGATGCAAGATGAATCGAGTGCTCTACCAGATGTCAATGACCGTGCTACTCAGGAAGAAGAATTTGCCATTGAACTGCGTACTCGTGACCGTGAACGTAAACTGATTCGTAAAATTGAACAATCTTTACAAGCCATTCAGGATGAAGATTATGGCTATTGCGAAACTTGTGGTATCGAAATTGGTTTGCGTCGCCTAGAAGCACGTCCAACTGCAACCTTGTGTATTGATTGTAAAACACTGGCAGAAATCAAAGAAAAACAAAATAACGGTTAATGTGATATTAGCAGCTAGTTTCGGGCGAACACCGTTCGCCCCGACATATATTGGACGTTTTGCCCCATCGCCAACTGGTTTTTTGCATTTTGGTTCACTCATTGCAGCACTTGCCAGCTATTGTGAAGCAAAATCTCAACATGGTCAGTGGCTAGTACGCATAGAAGATACCGATATTCCTCGCATTTATCCTGATAGTGAACAACAGATTCTGACCTGTTTGGACGCATTTGGTTTTCAATCCGATGCACCCATTTTATTCCAAAAAGAACGGCTGGACATTTATGAGCAGGTCTTAGCCGATTTACAATACAACGATTTGATATATGCTTGTCAGTGTACTCGGAAAATGCTGGGTTCAAATCATGTTTATCAAGGTACATGTCGGGATTTACAATTGCCATTCAAACAACATGCGATTCGGCTAAAAGTATCTGACCAACGCATTTGCTTTGATGACCCTCTACAGGGACAACATTGCAGCAATTTACAGCAAGATTTGGGCGATTTTATTCTCAAACGTCGAGATGGCATTATCAGCTATCAGCTTGCCGTTGTCGTGGATGATTATTTACAAGGCATCACGCATGTGGTACGTGGGGCAGACTTACTGGATAATACCGCACGACAAATTTGGCTGGGGCAGTGTTTAGGCTATCCACGTCTCAATTATATGCACCTACCGCTTGCCATGAATGCACAAGGACAGAAACTCTCCAAGCAAAATTTGGCACAAACACTGGATATTACCCAAGCCCCGCAATTGTTGGCACAGGCGGCACAGGCTTTACAGCAAGCGAAATTGGATCTGGATAAACCCGAAGTCATGCTTGGGCAAGCCGTACAGCAATGGAATCGGAATGTGATTCCAAAACAAACCCAGCTTGAAGAAGTGTATCAATAAAAAAAGCAGACCCATGGGTCTGCTGTTTATCGGTATGATGATTTAGGTTGTTTTTTGTTCAGTCTTATCCACGGTATCCCGATCAATTTTAAACATTACGCCAATCATAAACGCACACATCAGCAATGACGAACCACCATAACTAATAAAAGGTAAGGTTAAGCCCTTGGTTGGAATCAACCCCATATTCATTCCTGCATTGACACAAATTTGTAGCAAAAAAATTGAGGCGATAGCGTATGCCAAATAGCCGCTACGTAAATGGTGGTTCTGCAATGCACGGAAACCTATTCGCATACAACACGCCACCATTAAAAATGATAAGGAAAAAATCACTACAATACCGACAAAGCCAAGCTCTTCCGCTGTCACCGCCAGCATAAAGTCCGTATGTGCTTCAGGCAAATAGGCTAATTTTTGGATACTATGCCCCAAACCTGTCCCAAACCATTCTCCTCGTCCAAAAGCCATCAAACTTTGTGCCAACTGATAGCCGCTACCTTGTGGATCTTTCCATGGATCACTAAACGACATCAAGCGTTCTAAACGATAAGGCTCTAACAATACCAAAGCAATTAATGCCCCTAAAATTGCCACACCCAGTGTCATAAACGCTTTCATTGGCGAGCCTGCCAAGAAAAACACAATAAACATGGTCATGATAATGACTGCTGATGCACCCAAATCAGGCTCTGCCAAAATCAGTAATACAGTACTGCCCACAGGAATACTTAAGCGGAAAAAACTTTTAAAACTATCCCTAACTTCACTGGCACGACGTACCACATAGTCTGCGGTAAACACGGCCATGGTAAATTTGGCAACCTCTGAGGGTTGAAGATTTAAAGGGCCTAAGCGTAACCAACGTTTAGAACCATTGACATCGTTACCCACCGCCAATACCAATCCTAGCAATACCAGTGACCCCAACCATAAGAGAATGGTGGTTTTACCAAACCAAAATTGTAGTCTAATTTTATAAGCGATACAGGCAGCGACCAATGCCACCACAATATAGATAAATTGCCGCTGGATAAAATAATATGGATTGTTGCCCATTTCTGCCTCTCCGTAAGGCATCGAAGCAGAAGCAACCATCACCGTACCCAAGCACAATAATGATAATACACAAAACAATAAGGTATTGCGTGCCGTCACTTCGCTGGGCAATCTTGCCATCAGCCCGTTAAAGCCTTGGTCAATATAGCCTTGTGTGGTTTGTAGTTTGGAAAAAATAAACTGTTTCATTGTGCTATCGTCACTGGTTAATTGAGTCCCTGCACACATTGGACAAATTGCTGTCCACGGTCATGATAACTTTTAAACATATCAAAACTGGCACAGGCAGGCGATAACAACACTGCATCTCCAGAGTGTGCCTGTTGCTGGCATTGCTGTACCGCATCTTGTAATGTACTGGCATGACTGCGTACAGTTTCAGCCGCCAATACCGCTTCAATCAAGGCAGCATCTTCACCGATAAGCACCACATGGCGAGCATATTGGGTTAGTGCAGCGGCTAAAGGTGCAAAATCCTGCCCTTTACCTTGTCCACCTAAAATCACCACAACCTTGGCTTGCTGCGGTGCGAGTGCTTGCCCTAGACCATTAATTGCCGCTAATGTTGCACCGACATTTGTCCCTTTGGAATCATCATAATAACGTACAGCGTGTTTCTCTGCGACGTATTCACAGCGATGCTCCAAGCCCTTAAAGGTTTTTAAAGTATCGAGCATCACCTCTAATGGCAATCCGATCGATTCACCCAATGCCAAACATGCCAAAGCATTGGCAATATTATGACTACCCTGCATATACATTTCACGACTATCCAACAACCGTTGCGTGCCTTTGGCAAGGTACATATTGCCCTGATGATCTCGTAATACGCCATACTGTTTTAAATCGGGTGCATTCAGCCCAAAGCTCAGGCTTGGAATATGATCGGCAACCAAAGGACGAGTTAAACCATCATCACGATTATAGACATAACGCTGACAACCCTGAAAAATCCGATGCTTTGCCGTATGATAACCGACCATATCGCCATGACGGTCTAAATGATCTTCACTCATGTTGAGTACCACAGCCACGGCTGCCTGCAAATTGGTCGTGGTTTCTAGCTGAAAACTGGATAATTCCAAAATGATGAGTTCAGGGTCATCCTGTAACAAATCCAATGCAGGTCGTCCTAAATTGCCACCCACAGCCACTTTTTTACCTGCTTTCTTTGCCATTTCACCGACCAATGTGGTCACGGTACTTTTGGCATTTGAACCTGTAATTGCCACAATCGGGACATCGGTTGCACGGCGGAGCACTTGAATGTCACTCATAACAGGAATCCCTTTGGCGATTGCTGCTTGAATTTCAGGTAATTGCGGTGCAAGCCCTGGACTTAAAATGATTTCTTCGGCTTGTAATAATAGCTCTGTATCCAATTGACCAAAGCTGGTTTTGATGTTTGTGGGAATTTGCTCACGACCTGCAGGCAGCTCACGAGAATCGGTGACCGCCACCTGATAGCCTTGTTGATGCAGATAATTGACCGCAGATACTCCAGAAATTCCCAACCCAACCACCACTTTTAATCCACCACGTTGAATCAGCATAACTCGCCCATACACTTCATTTTATAATGGGTAAAATGTTAGCACTTTGTCTGGCAGATTACTGTGGGATTTCTTATTTTTTAAGCATTTTTCTATGAAAAAAATCAGCCTATCACAGGATAGGCTGAGTGTTTACACGTTGAGTTTACTGTTTGCCATGTACAGTGATAATCAACTGCTCCACCACTTGCGGTTCTGCCAATGTTGAAGTATCGCCAAGGGTATCGAGTTCATTGGCGACGATTTTACGCAGAATACGACGCATGATTTTACCCGAACGGGTTTTGGGTAATGATGGTGCCCAGTGTAGTGCATCTGGACTGGCAACAGGCCCCATTACCTTACGCACCCATGCCACCAGCTCCTGACGCAATTCTTCGCTTTCTTCTACACCTGCCTGTAACGTGACAAAAGTACAAATGCCCTGCCCTTTAATCTCATGCGGCATACCCACCACCGCAGCTTCTGCTACTTTCTCATGTAGAACTAAAGCACTTTCAATCTCCGCTGTACCTAAACGATGTCCAGAAACATTGAGTACATCATCGACCCGTCCTGTAATCCAATAATAATCATCGGCATCACGACGTGCACCATCACCTGTGAAATAAGTATTGGGGAAAGTCGAAAAATATGCTTCAAAAAACCGTTCTGGGTCACCCCAAATGCCACGCATCTGACCTGGCCATGAATCCAAGATCACCAAATTGCCTTCGGTTGCACCTTCCAGAATTTGACCTTCACCATCCAGCAAAGCAGGTTGTACCCCAAATAATGGTTTGGTTGCCGAACCTGGTTTTAAATCTGTTGCCCCTGGTAAAGGGGAAATTAACATCCCACCTGTTTCTGTTTGCCACCATGTATCCACAATTGGGCAACGACTTTCACCCACAACCTCATAATACCAATTCCATGCCTCAGGATTAATCGGCTCTCCGACTGAACCTAATAAGCGCAGACTACTACGATTACTTTCACGTACATAGGCATCACCCTCACGCATCATGGCACGAATGGCGGTCGGTGCAGTATAGAGAATGGAGACTTTATGCTTATCTACCACATGTCCAAGTCTTGCCCATGTTGGATATTGCGGCACGCCCTCAAACATCAGTGTGGTTGTACCATTGGCTAAAGGCCCATAAAGTAGATAAGAATGCCCTGTAATCCAACCTACATCGGCGGTACACCAGTACACATCATCCTGTTTAATATCAAAAACTTCTTTAAAGGTACTGGCGGCATAGACCAAATAACCACCTGTCGTATGCAGCACACCTTTTGGCTTACCTGTTGAACCTGAAGTATAAAGAATAAACATTGGATCTTCGGCATTCATCGGCTCGACTGGGCAGATACCGTTGACTTCCATAATCACCAGGTGATACCACACATCTCGCCCTTCTTTCATCGAAATGGGATTGGCATTGCGATATACCACGATGACATTTTCAACACTTTCTGTGCCTGCAATCTCTAGTGCTGCATCGACATTTTCTTTTAAGGGTAACAATCGCCCTGCACGCATACTCGAATCGGCAGTAATGACCAATTTTGCCTGAGAATCTTCAATCCGACTTGCCAACGAATCAGGCGAAAATCCACCAAATACCACACAATGCACCGCACCAATCCGAGTACATGCCAGCATCGCAATCGCAGCTTCGGGAACCATTGGCATATAGAGCACTACACGATCTCCTTTGCCTATGCCATATTTTTTCAGCACATTGGCAAAACGGCAGACTTCATCATGCAATTCTTTAAAAGAGATAATTTTATGCCGAGAGGGATGATCGCCTTCCCAAATAATGGCTGGCTTATGCGGATGTTCTTTTAAATGCCTGTCCAAACAGTTGGCAGACACATTGAGCTGCCCATCAGCAAACCATTCGATTTTAAAGTTATCCTTGGCAAAACTGGTATTCTTCACCTGTGTAAAGGGTTTAATCCAATCGACGATTTTCGCTTGTTCTGCCCAAAATGCTGCGGGATTTTGGATTGATTCCTGATAACGCTGTTCATATTCATCACGTGTGGTACGAGCGGTTTGGGCGAAT
>SSHE01000020.1 GCA_008017315.1 Acinetobacter sp. | reverse complement strand
CCCCAACCATGTGCCATTAGGATTGCAGGAAAAGGGCCTTCTCCAGATGGTAGATGCAGTGTAGCAGCACAATTCGTACCTTGACTTTGGAACGTGGATTTTTCAGTTATGACACGCATTAAAATTCTCAGATTGACTGCAAAATTAATGCGAAGCCTAGCATTAATTCACATCACCTTACAATAGCAGTATGACCGTTAATCATCATTTGATTGTTCATCATCTGTTTGTTCCTTAATGGATTCAGGGGTGATGTCATTGGCGTAATTTTCAGGTCATGACAGCCGATCAAATACAAAATTGGGTTTATCAAATCTCAAAAGAGTTTAGCTGTAAATACATGTTTACTTTTAAACTAAAACTTATAGACCTTCTGCAAACATCCAGAATTATTTTAAAATTCTGGATGTATTTGAAATTAGTCTGCACGCTGAGCTGGATAACCTTCTTCTGCCAGCAGTGTAATCACGGTTTCCACAGCGAGTGTACTCTTTACTTCAACGGATTTTGTCGCCAAATCTACTGCCACCTGTGCCTGTGCATCTGCTTGTTGTACCGCATTGCTGACTGCTTTTACACAATGTCCGCAGGTCATGTTTTCGACTAAAAATTTCATCATTTTACCTCTGCTATGTTTGATGAGGATCTTTACAACGCTTAATATAAACCTTTCTACCCTGTCAAGGTCAAGAGAATTGCTGACTTTTATTTTGACTTGACCTTAGCATAAGGTTAGAGTTTATGCTTTACCCATCGTATTAGCGTATTAGGATATCGCATGTCCCATTCTCCCAAAGCATTTGAATTTGATGTCGAAGGCATGAGCTGTGCTTCATGCGTTGGACGTGTCGAGCGTGCCTTACAAAAGGTCGAAGGTGTCGAACAGGCAAACGTCAATTTGGCAACTGAACGTGCGTATGTGCAATTATCGCCACAAACCCAGCTCAATGCGGAACAATTGATTCAAGTGATTGAAAAAGCAGGCTATCAAGCAAAGATTGTACAAAAAACAAAACAACCTGAACAAAATCATAATGTTGTAGGAAAACGAGAGCAGGAAGCGAGTACATTATATCGAGAATTTCTTATTGCGGTGGTATTGGCTTTACCTGTGTTTATTCTGGAAATGGGCGGACATTTGATTCCAGCCTTTCATCACTGGATTGCACAACATATCGGCACACAAAATAGTTGGTACATTCAATTTGTCCTTGCCACATTAGTATTGATTTTTGCTGGACGGCGTTTTTATCAGCTTGGCATTCCTGCTTTACTACGTGCAACACCCGATATGAATTCACTGGTTGCAGTGGGAACATTGGCAGCGTATAGCTATTCTGTGATTGCAACTTTTTTCCCAAAAATTCTTCCACAACAAAGCCTAGTGGTCTATTTTGAATCGTCTGTGGTGATTATTGCCTTAATTCTACTCGGACGTTATCTGGAAGCAAAAGCCAAAGGGCGAACCACACAAGCCATTCAGCATTTGATTGCTTTACAGCCACATATCGCTCACCGTAAAGAGGGGGAAATTTTTCAAGATGTCGCGATAAAAGACCTACAAAGTAATGACATTGTATTGATTAAACCTGGTGAGAAAATCCCTACAGATGGCATGGTGATAGAAGGCTCTAGTCATGTTGATGAATCCATGATGACAGGTGAACCCATTGCTGTGACCAAAAAACGTCATGATCGTGTGATTGGCGGTACAGTCAATCTGCAAGGTAGTTTGATTGTACAAACCACTGCAGTGGGCGAGCATACCGTATTGGCACAGATTATTCAGATGGTTGAACAGGCTCAAGGTGCTAAACTGCCAATTCAAACCATGGTGGATAAAATTACCTTGTGGTTCGTACCTGCGGTGATGTTGCTGGCCTTTTTGACTTTTATCACTTGGCTGATGATTGCACCTCATACAGGGTTAAGTCTGGCGGTTGTGAATGCGGTTGCGGTACTCATCATTGCTTGCCCTTGTGCGATGGGGCTGGCGACACCGACCTCAATTATGGTGGGTACAGGACGTGCGGCAGAACTGGGCGTGCTCTTTCGTCAAGGTCATGCACTACAACAGCTTAAAGATGCCAAAGTCATTGCCTTTGATAAAACAGGTACACTCACCATCGGACAACCTCAACTCACCGATTTTTTTACTCATGATGAGCACAATCATCAGCGTTTATTGGCGTATGCAGCGTCACTGGAAAGCCAGTCTGAACATCCAATTGCTCATGCTGTGTTACACGCTGCAAAAGTACAAAATATCGCCCTCTTACCTATCCAGAATTTTCAGGCGATTGTAGGTAGTGGGATTCAAGCAGAAATTGATGGACAAAGGGTGTCCATGGGTGCAGTACGTTTTATGCAGTCCTTGGATTTATCAGTTGCACATTTTGCCACCCAAGCAGAACAACTGGCAGCACAAGGCAAATCCCCTTTTTACCTTGCCGTAAATCAACAGGTTGTAGCGATTTTGGCGATTTCCGATCCATTAAAACAGGACAGTTTCGCTGCGATTCGCACTTTGCAGCAACTGGGTTTAAAAGTTGCCATTATCAGTGGTGACAACACCACCACCGCACAATATATCGGCAAACAATTAGGCATTGATATCGTGATTGCCGAAGTCTTACCTGAGGAAAAAGTACAGGCTCTAGTACAATTAAAACAGCAATATGGCGTGACAGCTTTTGTCGGTGATGGTATCAATGATGCTCCTGCACTGGCTTCTGCTGATATTGGTATCGCCATTGGTACAGGAACAGATGTTGCAATTGAAACTGCCGATGTCGTGCTGATGTCAGGTAGTATTTCGGGTGTGGTCAATGCTGTGGCGATTTCTCAAGCGACCATTCGTAACATCAAACAAAACCTGTTTTGGGCATTTGCCTATAATGTTGCTCTCATTCCGATTGCCGCTGGGATTCTTTATCCATTTAATGGTATGTTGCTTTCACCAATGTTTGCTGCAGGTGCAATGGCATTATCATCCGTGTTCGTACTGAGTAATGCTTTACGTTTAAAGCGTCTTCGTCCAACAAGTGATATCTCGCATGAATAATAGGATAGATGAGAACTTTCAATGACCTTTGCTTTAACGCTAAATGCACCCGAAATTGAACAACAGCAAATCTTTGCACATTTGCAACAGGCACATGCAACTCCAGAAATCATCGTTTGCACATCAACAACCCACTCTACCAATGATGATGCGATTGCACTGTATCAAGAAGGCTATCGCTCAGCTTTGGTGATTAGTCAGCAGCAGACACAAGGTCGTGGACAACATCAACGCACATGGTTTTCTCAACAAGGCAATATTTTTCTTAGTGCATTACTAGAATTGCAACGCCCAGTTGATGGACGCTTTGCTTTGGAATGTGGTTTAAATCTGATTCATAGTCCATATTTAAGCCAGCTCAATTGCTTACAACTCAAATGGGCAAATGATTTGTATAGTCCAAAAGGAAAATGGGGCGGCATTTTGGTTGAACCAATGACAGCACAGCATATTATTGTCGGGATTGGTATCAATGTCATTCCCATTCCCTCTTCAATAGACATTACCCAAGCCACCACCAGCCTATCCGAGCTGGGATTAGGTGGCTATCAACGCACACAATTTCTGGCTGAAGTTTATCTCGCCTTGTTACAGGCAGTACAATGGTTTAATTATGATAGTCAGAATCTTGCTCAACGCTTTAATGCAGTTGCTGCATTTAAAGATCGCTGGATGTGCTTACACCGCCAACAACAAGCGGATATATTAGGTTATTTTCGTGGAATTCAGAATGACGGTGCAATTCTCATGCAACAGGATTCTGACATCTTTCCCACAGTTTGTTATGATGGTCGCTTGATTCATGCAGAATAACCACGATGATACAACAACTTTGGTTAGACTTGGGTAATACCCGACTTAAATACTGGATTAGTGATGCACATGGGCAGATTATCGAACATGCTGCCGAATTGCATTTACATTCACCAATTGATTTATTACTAGGTTTAACCACACATTTTAAATCTTTAAATATTCAATCTATTGGTGTTTCTTCGGTACTCGATAGTGCGACCAATCAACGCCTGAAGCACATTCTTGCGACATTACACGCTCCAATTTACTTTGCTCAAGTCCATGCACAATATGCAGGATTAATCACAGGCTATGACCAACCACAACAACTTGGGATTGACCGCTGGTTACAAGTACTTGCCATGAGTAAAAGTGCTGGTCAATATTGTATTATCGGTTGTGGAACAGCATTAACGATTGATTTATTAGATCATTGTACACATTTAGGCGGCTATATTCTCCCCAGCTTGTATTTGCAACGTGATGCACTAACACAAGGGACTAAAGGCATCAAAATTCCAGAACAAGCCTTTGCCAATTTACATACAGGACGTAATACCAGCGATGCGGTACATCATGGCATTTTGCTGGGTTTACTGGGTGCAATACACTATATCCTTGCACAATATCCGAATTACCAGCTGATTTTAACAGGAGGCGATGCAGCGTTATTTGCATCTTTTTTAACAGAATATCAGCCGAAAATAGAAACTGATTTATTATTAATCGGCTTACAGCATTATGTGGCGGCATACTAGAAAAATTATGGTTTTCCCACCATGCAGATTCGTCAAAATCCGCGCACAAATCATCGGAAAAATGCTACAATTCCCCCAATTTTTTACACACCTTTCGGCAGTTCCATCACTGTCAATTTGTAATACTAGGACACGTCATGACCAATAATGCAACCATTTTGCAAAATGTACCCATAGGTAAAAAAGTCGGGATTGCTTTCTCTGGCGGTTTGGACACTTCCGCAGCACTACTCTGGATGAAGCAAAAAGGGGCACAGCCTTATGCTTATACTGCAAATCTAGGGCAGCCTGACGAAGATGACTATGATGCAATTCCCCAAAAAGCCACTGAATACGGTGCAATAAAAGCTCGTCTAGTCGATTGTCGTTTACAACTTGCATTGGAAGGTATTGCAGCAATTCAATGTGGTGCGTTCCATATCAGTACGGGTGGTATGCCTTATTTTAATACCACGCCATTGGGTCGTGCGGTGACTGGGACAATGCTGGTCACTGCTATGAAAGAAGATGACGTGAACATCTGGGGTGATGGTTCAACCTATAAAGGCAATGATATTGAGCGTTTCTACCGTTATGGTTTACTCACCAACCCTGCCCTTAAAATCTATAAGCCTTGGTTAGACCAGACTTTTATTGATGAATTAGGCGGTCGTGCGGAAATGTCACAGTTCCTGATCGACAACGGTTTTGACTATAAAATGTCAAAAGAAAAAGCCTACTCTACCGATTCCAACATGCTCGGTGCAACCCATGAAGCCAAAGATTTAGAGTATCTCGATGCAGGGATTAAAATCGTTGAACCGATTATGGGTGTGGCATTTTGGAAAGATGATGTCAAAATTGATGCTGAACAAGTCAGCGTGACTTTTGAAGAAGGCATGCCAGTTGCACTCAATGGTCAGCGTTTTGATAACCCAGTCGAATTGATTTTAGAAGCCAATCGTATCGGTGGTCGTCATGGTCTAGGCATGTCAGACCAAATCGAAAATCGTATTATCGAAGCAAAATCTCGTGGGATTTATGAAGCTCCTGCCATGGCGTTATTACACATTGCTTATGAACGTTTGGTGACAGGTATTCATAACGAAGACACCATCGAACAATACCGTATCAATGGTTTACGTTTAGGTCGTTTACTCTACCAAGGTCGCTGGTTCGATTCTCAAGCGTTAATGTTGCGTGAAACGGCACAGCGTTGGGTAGCAAAAGCCATTACAGGTACAGTGACTTTAGAATTGCGTCGTGGTAATGATTATACCATTTTAAATACCGTATCCGACAATCTGACCTATGCACCAGAACGTCTCACTATGGAAAAAGAAGGCGAAGATGAGTTTAGTCCTGCTGACCGTATTGGACAGCTGACGATGCGTAATTTGGACATTAAAGATACTCGTGCCAAACTAGGTATTTATACTAACTCTGGTTTGCTCTCTATTGGTCAGGGTTCGGCTATTCCGCAACTGGAAAATAAGAAATAATCAGAATTGGGCTTTTTGCTATAAAAGCCCAATATTCAGCCATAAAAAAAGCATCTCCACATGAAGATGCTTTTTTACTTTAGCACACACTAAAATTAATAACGCTCAACCATTTGCTCTAAAGAAATTGGGCGAATTTTGCTGGCCTTGCCTGCTGTACCAAAAGAATTGTAACGGTCAATACAGACTTGTTTCATGGCATCTACAGTTTTTGCCAAATATTTACGTGGGTCAAATTCGGCTGGATGCTCTGCCATAAAACGACGCACCGCACCTGTTGAGGCCAAGCGTAAATCTGTATCAATATTGATTTTACGCACCCCATGCTTAATCGCTTCAACCAATTGCTCAACAGGAACACCGTAAGTTTCGCCGATATTACCACCATATTGATTAATCACTTGCAACCATTCTTGTGGCACAGAACTTGAACCGTGCATCACCAAATGGGTATTTGGCAACGCTGCATGAATTTCCTTGATACGATCAATCGCCAGAATATCACCAGTAGGCGGACGAGTGAATTTATATGCACCATGTGATGTACCCACCGCAATCGCCAAGGCATCGACATTGGTATCCGCAACAAATTGGGTGGCTTCATCAACGGAAGTTAAAAGCTGTGAATGGTCAAGCACACCTTCTGCACCGACACCATCTTCTTCGCCTGCCATGCCTGTTTCAAGACTACCCAAACAACCAATTTCCCCCTCAACCGATACACCGCAAGCATGAGCCATTGCCACAACCTGACGCGTAACATCGACATTATAATCATATGAGGTTGGCGTTTTACCATCGGTACCCAGTGAACCATCCATCATCACCGAGCTAAAACCAAGCTGAATTGAACGCTGGCAAATTGCAGGACTTGTACCATGGTCTTGGTGCATCACTACTGGAATATGTGGAAATTCCTCAATCGCCGCCAAAATCAAGTGGCGTAAAAATGGTGCACCTGCATATTTACGTGCACCAGCAGATGCCTGCACAATCACGGGGGAATCCGTCTCATCCGCAGCCATCATGATGGCACGCATTTGTTCTAGGTTATTCACATTAAATGCAGGAACACCATATTCATACTCAGCAGCATGATCTAATAATTGGCGTAATGAAATGAGTGCCATAATATCTCTCCAAAAACTTGCGACATTCTACCTTGATAATGATTTGAATTCAGCTAGAAATATGCGTTTGATAACAAAAATCCTCGCTTGTGCGAGGACTCCAAATAAAACAAAATTAATGTGCTTGATGTTCTGTAGTATGTTGGTCATGTGCTTCACTGGCTGGCATTTCTGCACTTGCCGCAACATCTTCGACAGCAACAGCGATTGCTTCTGGATTAGGTTTATCCACGGCATCAATCGCAGCTTGCTGTTCTGCACTTACCGATGTTGTCGTGGCAGCAACCGCCCGCTCTTGTGCAGGAGATTCTTTCTTCGCACACGCCACCAGCAACAATGCCGCTGCCAATACCACGCTTGTTAGCCATTGCTTTTTCATCTTTATCACCTCTTTATCTATCTTAATGTGCAGCACGTTCTAATAATACCGCAACCGCAGGCAAAGTTTTACCTTCGACAAATTCAAGGAATGCCCCACCACCTGTAGAGATATAACCAATTTTATCAGCAACTTCATATTTATCAATCGCTGCTAAGGTATCCCCACCACCAGCGATCGAAAACGCATCACTTTCAGCAATCGCCAAAGAAAGTGTTTTTGTCCCTTCACCGTATTGATCAGCTTCAAATACACCGACTGGACCATTCCAAAGAATCGTTTTGGATTGTTTCAATAATGCCGCAAAAGCTTGAGCCGTTTCTGTGCCAATATCCAAAATCATATCGGTATCGGTGACATCTTCTACTTTTTTTACAGTGGCTTGTGATTGAATTGCTGTACCAATAAAATCATTAAAATCAAGCTGGCTGGCATCGGTCACAACCACATCAGTCGGTAATGGAATATTAACTTTGGCTGCGATGTGTTTTGCAGTTTCAATCATATCCGCTTCAATCAATGATTTACCCACGTTATAACCTGCTGCGGCAAGGAAAGTATTGGCAATCCCGCCACCGACAATTAATTGGTCACAAATGCCTGACAATGATGTTAAAACATCCAACTTTGTGGAGACTTTAGAGCCAGCAACAATCGCTACCATTGGCTTTTCAGGTGTTTGCATGGCACGACCTAAAGCATCCAATTCTGCCGCCAATAAAGGCCCTGCTGCGGCTTGTTTGGCAAAACGAGCTACACCTTCGGTTGAGGCTTCGGCACGATGTGCTGTACCAAAAGCGTCCATCACAAACACATCACACAATGCAGCGTATTTTTGTGCAAGTTCTGGATTATTTTTCTTTTCACCGTGATTAAATCGTACATTTTCCAGCAATACCACCTGACCTGCTGCAACTTCTACACCATCCAGATAGTCAGTAAATAATTTAACCTCTTGCCCTAATGCTTCGGTTAAATAAGCAGCAACTGGTGCAAGTGATTGCTCAGGTTTTGGCTCACCCTCAACTGGGCGACCTAAATGTGAATATACCATCACCGCAGCACCTTGTGCCAATGCCTGCTTAATCGTTGGAAGAGCTGCACGTAAACGAGCATCGCTGGTAATTTTTCCATTTTTAACAGGGACATTTAAGTCTTCACGAATCAATACTCGTTTACCTGCCAAATCCAAATCTGTCATACGCTGGAAATTCATACGCTACTTCTCGCTGTTTACACATTAAATTGTGCGAATTTTAAAGGATTCTGGATAAAAAGGTAGTTCTATATGCGATATTGTATGAACATCAGCTCAAATATCATTTATCATGATAATGCCCAAATCAACACGAGCAAAACCATGTCTTTCCATCCAGACCCAGAAATCAATCGCCTGAATGTTTTGGGTGAACCTTTAGCCAGTTGTTGTTTTGACCCGATTACGGGTTATTATCGAGATGGCTTCTGTCATACAGGCTATGAAGATATGGGACTGCATACGGTCTGTGCTCAAATGACCGATGATTTTTTGGATTTTTCCAAACGAACAGGCAACGACTTAAGCACGCCACGACCAGAATTACACTTTACAGGGTTAAAAGCTGGTGACTTTTGGTGTATCTGCGTCACACGTTGGGTGGATGCCTATCAACAACACGCTGCCCCTTTGATTAAAATTCAGTCCTGCCATCAAAGTGTCTTACAATTTGTCGATTTAAACATCTTGCTGGAATATGCACTCTAATGCAACGTCAAATGATCATTGCCTGCAGCATATGTATGACACAGGGGATTTTCCAGATTTAATCTAATCCAGATTCATCAGGTGGCACTTGGGTAATTCTGCCTCCTTGTGCCAAAAAACGTGCAACCTCATCTTCCAGTTGCTCACGAATGTGTTGCTTCGCCGTGACAGTCAAACTTTCAGCTTCGGCAAGATCGGCATCGGATAGATTGCCTGTATCTTCATCGCCACCACCTGTTTGTGCGGCTTTGGCCTCGTCCTCATCGACGCTTTGATCTTCACGATCTTCATCATCATAATCATTCATATCAGACATGATCGCATCTCCCACTATTCCACTTCATATTGAGTAAATCATTTAGGCGAAATTTAACAATCAAATGGCTTTTCGCAAAGTGCTATTTTCACTTTTTCTGTACATTATTTAAACAAAAGAACGAGTTTTCGATAAAAATCCGCTCAACTGTTTAATTTTTAAATATATTGTGTTTGGCTTAATGCCTGTAAACCACTTGCCTGCTGACTAAAAAATTCTATCAATTTTGCCTGTTTTGCAACAACGTTCATGCCTTCACTGCGCAACCATTGCAAAGGTTGTACTTGCCACTTATTCACCCAACCTAGAGCCGACATACTGTGCATCATCATGCTATTGTGTAAGCGACGTTGATGCTCATATTTGCGTAAGGTTTGTACATTTGCCCATGCTCCACGCTGTAAGTCTTTTGCCAAGCAATCGACCAAAACTGCCGCATCCAAACAGCCCAAATTCACCCCTTGCCCTGCCAAAGGATGAATCACGTGGGCTGCATCTCCTACCAAAGCCAATCCATCTGCCACATAGGATTGTGCTTGTCTTGCAAGCAATGGAAATGCGGCACGAGAAACCACATCCAAAACATCACCCAACATATAATGACTGGCTTGAGCAATTTTTTGTTTAAACACCTCATCATCAAGCTGTTGGTATTCTTCAGCATAATCCGTCGGCAATGTCCAAACAACGGATTGCCAATGACCTGACTCAACCTGATTGAGGCTTTGCATCGGTAAAAATGCAAGCGGCCCTGTCGGTAAAAAAATCTGCCGTGCCACGTGCTGATGTGGTTGTTCGGTACGAATCGCACAACTGATTGCCGTTTCATGATAATTTAACACATCCAGCCCAATGCCTGCCTGCTGGCGAACAAAAGAATTTGCCCCATCTGCACCAATCACCAAAGGTGTATGCAAGATTTCACCTGTTGCTAAAGTGACTTGCCAACTGTGAGGAAAACGCTCAATATGCGTTACCTGCACTTGAGTACGATAATCTTTGACCTGTGCCTGTAATTCAGTTTGAATTGCCAGATTCAGAATACTGGGTTCAACCATGCTTCCCAGCCAATCCTGCTGCATGGGCATACGCTGTGAGGCATGTCCAAACATCACCTCACCCATCCCATCACGATGCCAAACCTGCATGCCACTGTATGGCTCATGACGCTGTAAATGTGACCAGATACCTGCATATTGCATCAACTTCATCGAAGCCAGATTGATGGCCAAAACACGAGGATTGGTCTGACTAAGCACCTGTTCAGCTTGCAGTATGGGAGAAGCATCCAGTACCGTTGCCTGTATGCCAGCCTTTGCGAGTAGTAATGCGGTCAGCCCACCAACCAGCCCTCCACCCACAATAATGACTTGATGCTGTGTCATGCTTTTAACCCCATTGCAAACGTTGCCACCAGTGGTTTTACCCCTGGAATCCAATCAAAGGCTAATAAGCCTGTGTTACGGGCAAATTTTAAAACAGGATTACGGTTGCTAAACCCACGTACGACGCTATCACAGAAAAAAATCACTTTTTTCTGGTCGGATAAACGTGCTTGTTCATAGGCTTTGAGTATATTGACATCACCGACATCCAAATTCTGCTCGTATTGATGCTGCACATAACGCACCAGCACATGTGCATCACGCAAACACAGATTAAAGCCTTGTCCTGCTACAGGATGAATAGTATGTGCTGCATTGCCCATCAATACCACACGTCCAGCAACCTGTTGATCGGCCAAAACCTGTGATAATGGATAACAGAACCGTTTACCTGTCTTTTCAAATTTGCCTGCACGATCACCATACGTATGCTGTAAAGCATTAAGAAAATGGGCATCATTTTCCTCACCCAGCCATTCCTGTTCTGTGCCTTTTTTTACTGTCCAGACCACCGAACGACGATGTTCTTGTACCAAAGGTAACAATGCTAAAGGCCCTAATGGGCTAAAACGTTCAAAACCGATATGTGCATGTGGTTTTGAGGTTTGTACCGTAGTGACAATCGCCACTTGCTCATAATCATGTTCATTAACCGCAATGCCCAATGCCTGACGACAAAATGAATCCCGACCATCGGCAGCCAAAACCAATGCGGCTGATAGGTTCAAAATTTCGCTGCCACGTTGAGCCGTTAAATCAACCTGCTGGGCATCTTGTTTTAATGTGGTGACATTGACCCCATCAATCAATTCGATATATTCATTTTGTTGTCGGACGTGTTGTAGTAATACTCGACCAAGCCACGCATTTTCAATCACTTGTCCAAAACTTTCGACATTTTCTTCGGTATGCGCCAGTCTAGCTTTACCAAAACCACCTTGTTCTGAAATATGCACTTGATGAATCGGTGTCGCATGTTGTTGTAATTTTTCCCACAAACCCAATTCGCTATAAATCTGTACACTACGACGGGACAATGCCGTATTACGAGCATCAAAACTGGAATGATAAGGCGTTTCCTCCCCAGCATCATCAGGATAAGTAATCGCTTCTAGTAAAGTAATCTTGAGTTTAAGTTTTGCCAGCATTAGGGCTAGACTTAAACCGACCATACCACCGCCGACAATGATGATTTTTTGCATGATTGAGTCCTTTAAAATCTTTCTAATACGTATTGCTGAAACCATTTGGTCCTGCAAACATACGCAAGCGAGGAACTTTAGCCATGTGTTTCTTCAAACTGTACGCATAATTTTTGTACCACGGAGTACTGGAATAGCAGGAGGGACAGATTTAATGATTTTTTCCACGCCTGCTTTAGACACTAAAACCAAATGATTGTCCCTCACAATCATCACATCATGTGTGGATAAAGCCGTTTGATAGGCTTAATGTAAAGCATCCGTAACCTTTGCTGCAACTAAACGCTCTTCTTCATCAAATTTATCTATCATCAACATCGCTATACCTATTCACTCTTCTTACTCATTCTTTAATATAGCAATAAGCTTTACACCTTACAAGTTCACTGCACCTTTAACCACTCCGCATCAAATGCTCAATATCATCCACATTTTTTACCACATCCGCAGTTAAAATACATGGTGCATCGTCTGTCACCAATACATCATCTTCAATCCGAATCCCAATCCCACGCCATCTTGCATCCACGGATTCATCATCAGATGCAATATATAAACCAGGTTCAACGGTCACCACCATACCCACCTGATACGGTCGCCACTGCCCATCAATTTTATAATTCCCAACATCATGCACATCCATGCCAAGCCAATGCCCTGTACCGTGCATAAAAAATTGACGATATTTTTCGGTTTCAATTAATTCATTTAATTCACCTTGCAACAAACCTAGATCCAACAAACCTTCAGTCAGGATTTTAACAGCCACTTCATGCGGATATTTATAATGATTGCCAATCCGTGTTGCCTCAATCGCCGCCAATTGTGATTTTAAAACAATCTCGTATAAAGCTCGTTGCTCACCTGAAAATCGACCATTTACAGGGAAAGTACGAGTAATATCGGCGGCATAAAACTGATATTCACAAGCTGCATCAATTAACACCAAATCACCATCTTTAAGTGGTTGATTGTTTTCCACATAATGCAAAATACAGGCATTTCCCCCACCACCGACAATGCTGTTATACGATGGTACACAACCATGCTGCCCAAAAATATAATTTAACTCGGCTTCCAAGGCATATTCCATCATTTCTGGATGCACCATTTGCATGGCTCGAGTATGTGCTTTGGCACTGATATTCGCTGCAATCTGCATCAAGGCAATTTCTTCAGGTGATTTAATTAAACGCATTTCATCCAGAATTGCATCAAGCTGCATTATCTGCTGGGGTGCACCATTCCCCTGACGCTGCTGTAAATTCGCTTGATGACACCATTTCCCCACACGAACATCAAATCTTTTGCTCTGTCCAAAACGATAAAACAGCTTATCTTTATTGCTTAATAAAGCAACAATATGCTGATCTATCTCCTCAATCACAAAAGACTGATCTGCACCGTATTGCGCCACTGCCCCGAATGTTCCTGCTCGAAACCCTGTCCAAATTTCCATCTCACGGTTACGTTCTCGACAAAACAAGGTATAAGTCGCCTTGCCCATTGCATCCGTTGTCAGTACGGCAATGGCTTCTGGTTCAGCAAAACCTGTTAAGTAATAAAAACTACTATCCGCCCGATATTTATAATCAGCATCACGATTACGATACATTTCTTCACGTGTCGCAATAATCGCAATGGCATTGCTACCCATTGCCTGTATTAGACGTTCACGACGCTGTTGAAATACGGATTGTTCGAGTTTTGGCATGATTGAACCTTATCAATTTTTAGCTTGGACGATGCGGATTAAATACTTCGACAATTTGCTCTGATGCGGCCGTCTGCTGTTTTAATAATGCAGTTTCGGCGACAGCGATTTTTTTACGCCCCGTTGCCAGACTAACAGGAATTAAGCGTACAAATTCATACAACTCATTAAAACTTTCTTCGCCCTCTTCGTCATCATCACTCTCAGCAAATTCAACTGCGGCAACATCCTGTAAATGCTCAATCCACTCTGCTTCATCCTGACGAATATGCCCAGAAACCAAACCAAAACCAAGTACCACACCAGCACACCAATCCGCCAATGCCGATACACGCTCAACCAATATATGCTGATCATCGGGAAGCATAGGTAAATAATCCAGCTCATCATCATGAATTGCTGCGGCAATATCTTCGGCTTCTTCAGTTAAAAGCTGCAAAGCTGCATCGTTTAATAATGGAATGTGCAAACTTTGTAAAATGCCTGCCCATTCCTGTGCCGTGGGTGCTTGTGTGACACAAATCATCCCTGTCAAAATCCCATGTAACTCACTTGGGCTAGAGAGTTCTTCAATATCTGCAAAAATAGCATTCCATTCATTCCAACCACTAATATCGTCTTGCATTCGTCTTTCCAATCTTTATACTTCGTATTATATTATCGAGTAAATAGGTCTAGTGCGATACCATTATGTTAGAAGAATTACAGCATTTACAACGGCAAATTCATACATTAGTTGAACATTTGACCAAAACCAAACAAGATATGTGGGCAGAACAGCAACAACATGCTGAATCTACACAAAAATTCCAACAGAAACTCGCACAATCAGAACAAACCATTCAGGATGTTCAAAACCGTTTTTCCCAAAGTCAGCAAACTTCACAAACACAACAACATGCTTTGCAACAACTGCAAGCCGAACATCAGCATCTGGATGAAAAATATCATCGCCTAGAAAATAGTTGTGCAGAACTACGCAAACGCTTTGAAGCTTTACTGCAACAACGAAATGAGCTTAAAAATGATTATGAAACCTTAGCCAGTCAAAATGAAGCCTTACAACAACAAGTCAAAGAATTAAGTCTGAGCCGTGAACAATTATTAAAGAAAAACGAGCAAGCCAAGCATAAAGTAGAAACCATTATTCATCGTCTGGCAATTCTGGGTACTGCACAAGATACTTATGCTCAGGAAATCCAGCAGTTATCACATCCCAACGCCGAACACATCGATGAGAGTATATAACCCATGAGCGATCTTACAACAGTAGAATTATGGCTACTTGATAGCACCTACAAATTCGGTTGCCCAATAGAAAAACAACATGATTTAAAAAATGCAGGCAGCTTGCTGGAACAAAAATTCCGTGACATGCGTCAAAGCAATCCTCGTATGGATAATCAAAAAATCACCGTCATGGTTGCATTACAGTTGATGCAGGAAGTCCTAGAACTCAATCAATCATTACAGCAATATGGACCATGCGAACAACTACTGAGCGATATGGTCAGTGATATTGATCAAAATGTGGCACAGTTATTGGCTCAATCAAACTGAAAATACATGAAGCCAAAGAATAACCCAGCATGAAGATATTTTTTACAAAATAACGAAAAATATGGTTATAATGAGCCTATCTCTGGGATGTTTGCCAATGGGTCTATTCCCCTGAGCCGATATCATCACTTTAGGATGGTGTTTTGTATATTTAGCGTGTAAGCCTGCCTTGAGTAGGAAACCCAATGATATGCGGCACCCTCCACCTTGAACTTTAGGGTTCAAGGGCTATGACTTGTAGCGGCATCTTCGGAGTATTTATTTCATCATCATGTTTAAATTTTCAATAGACTTCAATAAGTTGATCTCAAAAATTAAACATGTAATCCTTGATTTCGACAAGTTCAACCTATTTGATGACTTTGATGGGCTAACTTATTCTATATTAGATCAATCATATAGAGCTTTCACAAAGCACTTACACATATTTGAAGCCCACCTTTTACAGGATATTTCAATACACCACTTAATACATAAAACTCACCGTCCGTTAAAGACGATAATTGATAGCGATATTTCCTTTCGGACAGTTTCGTCACCTGAACTTGACCTTGTGGACTTTTTACACTTAATCCTGTTAAAGGTTTAAAGTCCCACCACGCACGGCTAAAAGTAATCTGTACAGCTTGTTTCACCATAATGCGATTGTACAATTCCGTTTTAACAATATTTTTCTCAACATAGTCAAACGGCATATATTCGCAGTAAGGCATTTTTTGGCTTGGGACTTTTAATTGATAATATGTGCTTGCATGACTATTCGTCGTCAGCAAGCAACATAAACCAAGCTCAAAATATCGTACTATACCGCTAACCAAGTCGCCAAACCTGCAATCACACTGTCAAGGTTTGTGCTTAATGCCGCTCCACCCTGTGCCAAATCGGGTTTACCGCCACCTTTACCGCCCAATTCACCAGCCAAGTGTTTGATAATATCACCTGCTTTGATATTGCCTTGATGTTGTTTTGCCACCGATGCAATCAGGCTGACTTTATCTTCATCCACACCAACCAATACAATCACTGCATCATCCAGTTTAGATTTCACACTATCATGTAAATGACGTAAAGCCTTGGCATCCGCCGCCACTTTTGCCACTAGCGTACGACGACCTGCAATCTCTTGGATTTGTGTCAATAATTCAGTCGCTTGAAAGTTTGCCAATTTTTGGTTGAGCTGTTCAAGCTGCTTTTGTAGGCTAGATGCGGTTTCAACCACAGTGGTGACTTTTTCTAAAGTCTGGTCTTTTTGGGCTTTAAGTAAAGTATCAATTTGACGAATGGTACTTTCGGATTTTTGTATTATTTCAAGTGCTTTTGTACCTGTAACTGCCTCGATACGACGCACTCCAGCAGCAATACCACCTTCAGAAATGATTTTGAATAAACCAATGTCACCCGTACGCTGAACATGAATACCACCACAAAGCTCAATCGAGAAATTCTTTTCTTCAATGATTGAACCCATGCTGAGTACACGCACTTCATCGCCATATTTTTCGCCAAATAGCATCATCGCGCCTTTGGCTTTGGCAGATTCAATATCCAAAAGTTCGGTAGATACTGGCGTATTGGCAATGACTTCAGCATTGACCAGTTGTTCGATTTGTTGTAGCTGTTCAAAAGTTACAGGCTGGTCATTGGCAAAGTCGAAACGTAAAATATCGCTGGCAACTAATGAGCCTTTTTGTTGTACATGCGTACCTAAAATCTGACGTAATGCAGCATGCAATAAATGTGTTGCAGAGTGATTACGGGCAGTTGCCGCACGAATATCGGCTTTTACCGTAGCTTCAACATTCTGGCTGGCTTTTAGGCTACCCATGGTGACAATACCTTGATGGACAAATGCACCACCCGATTTTTTGGTATCCTGAACTTCAAAAATCCCTGTGTCGTTTTTGAAAATCCCTGTATCACCAATCTGACCACCACTTTCGGCATAGAATGGGGTTTGATTGAGGATAATTAAGGCTTCATCACCTTCAACAACCTCATCAACCTGTTCACCATCTTTATAGATGGCAACGATTTGACCTTGACCTTGCGTCGCATCATAACCATCAAACTGGGTTTCACCTTCAACTTTCACGATACTGTTATAATCGACATTAAATTTACCTGCATCTCTGGCACGTTGGCGTTGTGCTGCCATTTCACGTTCAAAGCCTGCTTCATCAATGCTTAAATCACGTTCACGAGCAATGTCTGCGGTTAAATCAGTTGGAAAACCATAAGTATCATACAATTTAAAAACAGTTTCGCCTGCAATGACATTGCCTTTGAGTTGTGCCAATTCACCCTCAAGCAGTTTTAAGCCTTGCTCTAAGGTTTTGGCAAATTGTTCTTCTTCACGGATTAAAGTGGCTTCAATACGTGCCTGCTGGGTTGCAAGTTCAGGATAAGCCTGCCCCATCACATCAATTAAAGGCTGTAACATCTTATAGAAAAATGTACCTGTTGCCCCGAGTTTATTACCATGGCGTACCGCACGACGAATAATACGGCGTAATACATAACCACGCCCTTCATTGGATGGATTGACCCCATCGGCAATTAAAAAACAGCATGAACGCGCATGGTCGGCAACCACACGTAACGAAGGTTGTCCTTCGTCTTGAATCCCGATAATATTTGCCGCAGCTTTTAATAAGTGTTGGAATAAATCAATATCATAGTTGGAATTCACATGCTGCATGACCGCCGAAATCCGTTCTAAGCCCATCCCAGTATCCACAGAGGGTGCAGGCAAAGCATGTAAAACGCCATCAGCAGTACGATTAAACTGCATAAAAACGTTATTCCAAATTTCGATAAAACGGTCACCATCTTCTTCAGGTGAACCTGGTAAACCACCCCAAATATGTTCACCGTGGTCGAAGAAAATTTCCGAGCAAGGCCCACAAGGCCCTGTATCGCCCATCGCCCAAAAGTTATCCGAAGCGTATTTTTCGCCTTTATCACCGATACGAATAATGCGTTCGGCAGCTAAACCAACATCTTTATGCCAAATATCAAAGGCTTCATCATCAGTATGATAAACTGTGGCATAGAGTTTATCTTTGGGCAAACCCAACCATTGTTCAGACGTTAAAAATTCCCATGCGTAAGTAATCGCATCTTTCTTAAAATAATCGCCGAAGGAAAAATTACCCAACATTTCAAAAAAAGTATGGTGACGTGCGGTATAGCCGACATTATCCAAGTCGTTATGTTTACCTCCTGCACGTACGCATTTTTGCGAACTGGCTGCACGCACATAATCTCGTTTTTCCAGTCCCAAAAAGCAGTCCTTAAACTGGTTCATCCCTGCATTGGTAAATAGCAAGGTCGGGTCGTTGGCTGGGACAAGCGAGCTTGATGCAACACGAATATGTCCTTTTGATTCAAAAAAGGATAAAAAGGCTTCACGAATTTCAGCAGACGACATCAAGCGTTCACTCACAACATCACTCCAATACGGCAAATTACTTTGATTCCCAACGACCTTGAATGAGCGTCTATTGAGAGGTTTCATCTATTATATGCTTGATTTTGCACTACGACCAAAGTGGTGCTTGGTCTTTTTCAGGGCTAAAGTATAACGAAAATTTGACCTTAGACCAATATTTTTAGAATTTTACTTCTGCAATACGTTGGACAGATTAGTCATACAACCTTATCAAAAAAGACCGCCTAAGCGATCTTTTCTATTCGTATTTAGATTAATCAATCGCTGGCGTATAAGTACCATCCGCAATCGCATCTTTGATACGAGCTGCTTCACTTAATACCAATGACAATAGATTTTGTACATTTTCTAATGTTGCGACTGGGCTTAATGTGGTCATTTTTAAAGATTGCACATCGCCAACTTTAGTTACACCGATATTCGCCTCACCACGAGCAAATAGTTCATCTGCAACGTTTTGATTTAAGCTATCAATCCATTCGACTGGATAATCTTGCGGCACAACACGGAATAACACGGATGCAAATTGCGGTTCAACCAAAAGCTCTAAACCATCCGTAGCTTGAATATAATCCGCTACCTCACGCGTCAGTTTTACCCCATGGTCAATCATTGAGCCGTACAATTCTTCGCCTAAAGCTTCAACGGTCATCCACAATTTTAACGCATCAAAACGGCGTGTGGTTTGCAATGATTTTGAAACAAGGTTGGGTACGCCATGTTCTTCATCATACGCCGAGTTTAGATACTCTGCTTCGTAGTGCATAAAGCGATAATTTGCTTCATCTTTTAATAAGA
This sequence comes from Acinetobacter sp., assembly GCA_008017315.1. Classification (GTDB taxonomy): domain Bacteria; phylum Pseudomonadota; class Gammaproteobacteria; order Pseudomonadales; family Moraxellaceae; genus Acinetobacter. The sequence goes on along the minus strand of SSHE01000020.1, from coordinate 1,603 downwards.
ATGCACCACAGCTAATGCTTTGGAAATAATGCTTATGAAAATCCAGTGTGACCGAATCTGATAATTCAATGCCGTCTAACATCGCACGGTAATCATTAGATAATAACAACGCACCGCCCCAAGCTGCATCAATATGCAACCATGCCCCATACTGATGGGTAATGTCACGGATTTGCTTGAGTGGGTCGATTGCCCCTGCATCGGTTGTGCCTGCGGTTGCGACCACACACGCCACAATTTTACCTTCAGCTTGTAAATGTGCCATGGTTTTAGCCAGTGCATCAACGTCCATTTGGGCTTTGTCATTGACAGGTACAGTCACCACAGATTGGAAACCCATCCCCATCATCGCCATGTTCTTTTGCACCGAAAAATGGGCATTTTCCGAACAAATCACTTTAACTTTTTGCATGGCATCGCTTGGAATACCATCACGTTGCACTGACCATGCTTTACCCTCTGCATTCTGCCAGTTCTTGGCAATACAGCAGTCACGAGCCAGCAATACACCCATAAGGTTAGATTGTGTCCCACCAGAGGTAAACACGCCTGCTTGACCGACACCATAACCGACTTTTTGGCGTAACCAATCAATCAATTGCACTTCCATCAATGAACCCGCAGGACTTTGATCCCAAGAGTCCATGGATTGATTGGTGGCATTAATCAATACTTCGGCAATTTGACTGGTCACCATGGTTGGACAATGCAAATGTGCCAACGAATGCGGATGATGTACTTTTAAACTTTTATTTAAAAATAATTCCACCATACGCTCTAAAGCAGATTCTAGCCCCAAACCTTCTTTAGACGGATTAAAAGCAATCTCGGAACGAAGCTGTTTAATGCTACCGCCTGTGTACATTTGGTCATTTTGCAACCATGCGGCAACGGCTTGCACCGCTTGCCCCATTGCCGACTGATAATCGGCAATAGATTGGCTATCATGACAAAGTAAGGCTTGGCGATGCTGTGCAAAATCCACCATATTACGCCCCTCGTACATAAACAAGAGCATCTTTTACCGCTTGTCTAAAGCGTACAATCACTTCTTCACATTCTTCACGAGTGATAATTAACGGGCAAAGTAAACGAATCACTGTACCGCCACGACCACCTTTTTCTAACAATAATTTATTGTCAAAACATGCACGTTGAATTTCTGCTGCAAGTTGTGAATCGGCAGGATAAGCACCCAAACGGTCAGGTTGCTGACGTTCATCAATGATTTCGATACCAAGCATCAAACCACAACCACGCACATGACCAATACACGGTAGTTCTGCTTGCAGTTTCTTTAATTCAGCTTGTAAAAACTCACCTTGAGCAGTCGCATTATCAGCAAGTTTTTCATTTTTAATGGTATTTAAAGTTGCAAGACCTGTACCCATGGCTAACTGATTACCACGGAATGTTCCTGTATGACCTGCTGGTTGCCATGCGTCAAATTTACGCTTAATCGCAAGTACTGCTAGTGGTAAGCTACCGCCTACTGCTTTTGACATCACCACCACATCAGGCTCAATACCTGCATGTTCAAAGGCAAACATTTTACCCGAACGAGCAAAACCTGCTTGCACTTCATCTAAAATCAGCACGATAT
>SSHE01000095.1 GCA_008017315.1 Acinetobacter sp. | reverse complement strand
GTCTATCTCAATACTTCCCGATCCAAACAGGAGTTGTTCCGCCAAAGAAACATATACCTTTCCGTTTTTAACCTTTACGGTTAAGTCGTTCTCTTTAAAATTAAGCAGTGCATTGGTAATACGATCTTTCAAATCCTTTACTGCCTTGTCCTTATTAGCTAGAATTTCCTCTAACTCTTTTACTTTCTTCTCACGCTCAACCAGGCTATTGCTTAGGGAGTCGTTAAGTTTTCGGGTATTCTCCAGGTTACTTTGTATAGCCAACAACTGATCCTTCTGCTGCTCCAGATCACGGTTTAATTTACCACTGTTATTCAGCAGGTTTTTATAATAAGCATTAAGCTGGTCATATTCTTTGTTAAGGCCTTCCAGTTTTTTACTGGTTGCCCGGTATGTTTCGTTTAATTCAGTAGTATCCTGCTTTAATTTTTCAAGTGTGGTGTTCAACTCGGTAATAGATGCATTTGCCTTTTCCAATTGCAAAGTTCTGTCCGCCAGTTCGCCTTCTGCCTTAACCTTCTGGGCAAGTACATCATCAAATTTCTTCTTGGTAACAATACAGGAGGACAGAAAGAAAAGTGGAATAAAAAATAAGATTTTGAAATTCATAGTTTAAAAAATTAACGCAGTAAATATCTAAAATAAAATTCAATTCTTACTTTAGGCCAAACAACAGTCACTATGGAAGGAATGCTAAAGCCAGATTCACTTAAGGGAAAAACAATTATTATAACCGGAGGCGGCACGGGCCTTGGCAAATCAATGGGCAAGTACATGCTGCAGTTAGGAGCCAATCTGGTAATTACCAGCCGAAAAAAAGACGTCTTGGAAAAAGCTGCAACCGAACTTGAGCATGAAACCGGTGGCCAAGTACTGGCTGTAGCCTGCGATGTGCGCAAGTACGAAGAGATTGTAAATGTAATTTCCGAAACAGAAAAAAGGTTTGGTCAGATACACGGTGTGCTCAATAATGCTGCTGGCAATTTTATTAGCCCAACGGAACGGTTATCTCATCGGGCATTTGATATTGTAGTGGATATTGTGTTGAAGGGTACTTACTATATGACTTTAGCCATAGGCAAGCACTGGATCGCCCATAAGCAACCGGGAACTTTTCTCAACATTGTTACCTCTTATGCGTGGACGGGCTCTGGTTATGTAGTTCCTTCAGCTTGTAGTAAAGCTGGTGTATTGGCTCTTACACGATCGCTGGCAGTTGAGTGGGCCAAATATAAAATACGAAGTAATGCAATTGCACCAGGGCCATTTCCTACTGAGGGTGCCTGGAGCCGATTGTTACCTGGAAATCTGGTTAATGAATTTAATCCAGCAGAAAGAATTCCATTAAAACGCGTGGGCGAGCATCAGGAACTTGCCAACCTTGCGGCTTACCTCATGTCAGATTACTCAGCCTATATAAATGGTGAGGTAATTACCATCGATGGTGGCGAATGGTTGCGGAATGGCGGGGAGTTTAGTCATCTGGAAGCCATTCCCGAAAATTTGTGGGATCAACTGGAAAAGTCGCGGGGAAAATCTAGTTAATCAAAGTGTTGGTTATGCTGTTATTATAAATACTATATACACTTACTTGCTTCGATTTTTGATTTACTTCAAGTGCCGGAGGTAGTGTAGATTCAATTGGTCTGTTGATGATTGTGCCTCCGGTTGAGTTGAAAAAGTAACTTAGATTCTGCTCCTGATCATACAAACAGAAATAAACAACACCATCGGCCGATTTAAAAACGATGGGTTTTAAATTTTGTGAGCCGGGATTCTGTCTCTCAAACACAAGTTGATTTTTACGATCAAAAACTGCAATCTTATCCGAATCAATTCTGAAAAAATAAAAGTCTGGTTTACCGGAAGCTACTACCAATAAAAAAGTAGATCTGTTTCCGCGCACTAAGCTTTCATTTGTAGTTTTTCCGTCCAAAGTCATTTTCTGCACTACTCCATCGGTGGATATAAAATAAATAGTACTCGTGGCCAGCGAATTTTCCTGATCGAGGTAATAGTCACCTGAAATATTCTTATTTATAGCAACCGGAAAACCATTTTCATAATCACCCCTTCTATTGAATACATGTAGTTGTCCATTATCAGTTACAACAATAAAATAATCCTTTCCTCCAATTCGATAGTGTTTGGGGGCAAAACGTATTTTGTTATTAATTTTTTTTGGCGCCCAACCCTCTAATTCCTGCATCGACTTATCCAGAATAAAAATTTCCTTATCACCAGCAACCGCTATCCGGTAATTTCTGCTCTTATCATAATCAACAACCTCCGAAAATCTTGCATTTAGATTTTTCTTTTTAGGAAAGCCCTCAACATCGCGTCCCAATCGGTCAATCAGATAAATATAAGATGATGTTGTAACAATATATTGCAGTTTTCCATTCTTGAAATAATCCAACTGTTGCACTTGTTCAATCCTTTCATTCAACGCGTACATCCATTGTATACCCTCCGATTTTGAAAATAAGTAAACTTTGAACGTAGAATCTTGTACCAGTAATTCATTCGAACCACCTAAATGATTTTTTACCACATATGCAGCCGCAAGGTTGTTGGATAGTTCATATGATTTGTTCTTTGGTCTTGGTTGTACAACTTGCTTGGCCGACTTAAGTTGAAAATTTGCGCTTGTAAAAAAATGATTGTCCAGCGAATTGAATTGAATACTTCCCCAGGTGGCCGAGGTTAACCGCAAAGAGTCCAGCACAGGTTTCCACTCCTCATTAACAGTATCAACCAACAATGCTGATGCATTGTAAAAAATAGAAACATTTCCTTCCTGCAAACAGGTACTGAAAAATTGTTGAAAGCTTACCGATCTGCCCCAGGTTTCCTCTGCCTCAATAGCATCAATAACTTGTTTTAGTTCATCCACATCATCAGAAAGAAAAACATAATCTTCTTTAAACAACAGATGTGCAAAATTTACTTCCGGGAGTAAAGCCTTAACGGATTCTGTAAGTTTTTCATCCGCTACCTTTCGTATGTCATAACCGGCATACGATTCTTCATATTCAAATCGATCATAGGCAAAACCTTCTTTCACTTTTAGAATAACAACGTGTGCATCATTATCCAATACACACACACCAATCTCATCCCGTAAGTCTGATTTTTTTTGTTCATCCGGATCGCCTGTAATCAAGGCATCAACATTTGATAGACCATAGTGTATAAAGGCTTTGCTAGTGTTGGGAACAAACCGCATCACTTCAATTTTTATTGGATTTTGGTTTTGAAACCTGAACAAGCCCCAGTCCTTTTCAAGAGAATCTAATGTAAATCCACTCAAAGAAATTTGCTCATTAGTCAGAGCAACATCTAATACCGATGCCGATGCGAGATTCTTAAACAGCGGAATTTGTTGCATGATCTGAAACAATGGTATTGACGTTTTGCTTAGCTGATCATAATTAATCCAAACATTACCTGCATCCGATTTAATCGTTACAAACCGAAACAATTGCGGATTTTGAGTTTTGAAATTTCTGGATGGCGAAGAGTGGTAAACCCGAATTGAATTCTCGATTAACAGAGGAGACTTACTGAGAATCAGATAACCATCCAGATTGGCCCAAACCAGATTAATCTTTCCATTTTTTTTCAACTCGTAAATCGAAACACCATCTAACAAACGAGTAGTTGCATTTTTTAACGCACCTACCTTCTCAAATTCACCACTTTGTATTTTAACTACATAAATAAGCTCATAAGAATTCTTATTGATGGATTGCAAACCCGCCACAAACTCTTTGGAAGATGACAGACGAAGTACAGAATCAATCAAGCCATCCTTAACTAACACAGGTTTATCAGATTCATAAACAATTACAGTGTTGCAATCAATCAGGTTCCAAAAAGATACCTCTTTTGATTCACGACATGATACCAGTCCCCATAAGAGGATACTAAAAAAAAGAATTGCTTTACTTAGAAATCTCACTACAACTCAAAACTACTAATTATTAAAATAATCAGCGCCTTCCCTCCCTTTTCTGGTTGGTGTCATTGTATCGGAAAAAAAATTGTTGTTAAAAAAAAGGCCCCACAATGTTGATTGTGGGGCCATAGGAATAAAAAATAGGCAACGACTTACTCTCCCGGGTTTTACCCTAGTACCATCAGCGCGGGTGGTCTTAACTGCTCTGTTCGGAATGGGAAGAGGTGATCCCCACCGCTATAGTCACCTTAAGGTCTTATAGAACTCGATAGTAAATTCAGGGCAGACTCGTTGGTCTTATGTCCTGTATCTGGCTACTGATGTCTATTCCAATATCGTTGACATAATTGATAAAAGAGTATTAGTTGTTTCAAGTAAAAGCTTGCGAGCACATCGGTAAAATCTTGTTCTGAAGCGAACGGGTAATTAGTACTGCTCAGCTTTGCCATTTCTGACTTTACACCTGCAGCCTATCAACGTCATCATCTCTGACGTCCCTTAATGGAAGTCTCATCTCGAGGTGGGTTTCGCGCTTAGATGCTTTCAGCGCTTATCCCGTCCCAACATAGCTACCCGGCAGTGCCGCTGACACGACAACCGGTACACCAGCGGTTAGTCCAACCCGGTCCTCTCGTACTAAGGTCAGATCCTCTCAAACTTCCTACGCCCATCACAGATAGGGACCGAACTGTCTCACGACGTTCTGAACCCAGCTCGCGTGCCACTTTAATGGGCGAACAGCCCAACCCTTGGGACCTTCTCCAGCCCCAGGATGTGACGAGCCGACATCGAGGTGCCGAACCTCCCCGTCGATGTGAGCTCTTGGGGGAGACTAGCCTGTTATCCCCGGAGTACCTTTTATCCTATGAGCGATGGCCCTTCCATACGGAACCACCGGATCACTATGTCCTGCTTTCGCACCTGATCGACTTGTAGGTCTCACAGTCAAGCACCCTTATGCCATTACACTCTACGCACGGTTACCAAGCGTGCTGAGGGTACCTTTGAAAGCCTCCGTTACTCTTTTGGAGGCGACCACCCCAGTCAAACTACCCACCACGCAATGTCCTTCTTTCGAAGTTAGGCTCCAAGTAAACAAAGGGTGGTATTTCAACGTTGGCTCCACAAACACTAGCGTGCCTGCTTCAAAGCCTCCCACCTATCCTACACATTATTTACTCAGAGTCAATACGAAGTTATAGTAAAGGTTCACAGGGTCTTTTCGTCCCATTGCGGGTAATCGGCATCTTCACCGATACTACAATTTCACCGAGCTCGTGGCTGAGACAGTGCCCAGATCGTTACACCATTCGTGCAGGTCGGAACTTACCCGACAAGGAATTTCGCTACCTTAGGACCGTTATAGTTACGGCCGCCGTTTACTGGGGCTTCAGTCAATGCCTTCGAATTACTTCTAAGCACCTTCCTTAACCTTCCAGCACCGGGCAGGTGTCAGACCCTATACAGCATCTTTCGATTTAGCAGAGTCCTGTGTTTTTGATAAACAGTCGCCTGGGCCTCTTCACTGCGGCCAGCATTACTGCTGGCGTCTCTTCTTCCGAAGTTACGAGACTATTTTGCCTAGTTCCTTAGCCACGACTCACTCGAGCACCTTAGGATTCTCTCCTCGACTACCTGTGTCGGTTTTGGTACGGGCTGTATAAATCGCTTTTCTTGGAAGCGGGTCCTTAGGATTATCAGCGCATCCGAAGACTTGCTGTACTATCGTAACCTCGCAGTTACTTCAACGTACTATTCCGTCAGTACGCACCTAATTTCCAACTCCGTCACTTTATTATTATACAGGTACGGGAATATTAACCCGTTGTCCATCCACTACCCCTTTCGGGTTCGCGTTAGGCCCCGACTAACCCTCAGCTGATTAGCATGGCTGAGGAAACCTTAGTCTTTCGGTGAGGGGGTTTCTCGCCCCCTTTATCGTTACTTATGCCTACATTTTCTTTTCTATCCGCTCCACAATACCTCGCGATACTGCTTCGGCGCAAATAGAATGCTCCCCTACCAGATGTACTATTGTACAAATCCATAGCTTCGGTAATATGCTTATGCCCGATTATTATCCATGCCGGACCGCTCGACTAGTGAGCTGTTACGCACTCTTTAAATGAATGGCTGCTTCCAAGCCAACATCCTAGCTGTCAATGCAGTCCAACCGCGTTGTTTCAACTTAGCATATATTTGGGGACCTTAGCTGTTGGTCTGGGTTCTTTCCCTCTCGGACATGGACCTTAGCACCCATGCCCTCACTGCCGTAGAACATTTATTAGCATTCGGAGTTTGTCAGGAATTGGTAGGCGATGAAACCCCCGCATCCAATCAGTAGCTCTACCTCTAATAAACTTGTCGCAACGCTGCACCTAAATGCATTTCGGGGAGTACGAGCTATCTCCCAGTTTGATTGGCCTTTCACCCCTACCCACAGGTCATCCGAAGACTTTTCAACGTCAACCGGTTCGGTCCTCCACTCTGTGTTACCAGAGCTTCAACCTGCCCATGGGTAGATCACAAGGTTTCGCGTCTAATCCTACTAACTATGCGCCCTATTCAGACTCGCTTTCGCTCCGGCTCCGGACCTGAAGTCCTTAACCTCGCTAGTAAAATTAACTCGTAGGCTCATTATGCAAAAGGCACGCCGTCACACCATATAGGTGCTCCGACCGCTTGTAGGCGTACGGTTTCAGGTTCTATTTCACCCTTCTATTCGAAGTGCTTTTCACCTTTCCTTCACAGTACTTGTTCACTATCGGTCTTTCAGGAGTATTTAGCCTTGGAGGATGGTCCCCCCATATTCAGACAGGATTTCACGTGTCCCGCCCTACTCATTTATCATCTATGTATGCCTTTCGATTACGGGGCTATCACCCTCTATGGCTGTTCTTTCCAGAACATTCTTCTAAACATATAAAGACTTTTGGGCTAATCCGCTTTCGCTCGCCACTACTTACGGAATCTCTTCGATTTCTTTTCCTCCGGGTACTTAGATGTTTCAGTTCTCCGGGTTTGCTTCCCTTGCGGGATAATACATCTTCAATGTATTGGGTTGCCCCATTCGGACATCCGCGGATCAATTCGTGTGTGCCGATCCCCGCGGCTTTTCGCAGCTTACCACGTCCTTCTTCGCCTCTGAAAGCCTAGGCATCCGCCATACGCCCTTAACGATTTCCTTCCTAATTGTTATATTAGTATATTTTTATACTCGGCGCCCGAAGGCGCTCGGTTTTCTCTTTGTGATGTCTTTACCGTTAATGTCAATGATCTTAATGTCTTTTCTTCGTCCTGATGAACAGATGTTGTTTTTGGCTCCATCCGTAACCTTTAAACCAGGCCCCCGAAACTGTGGAGAATAAGGGAGTCGAACCCTTGACCTCCTGCGTGCAAGGCAGGCGCTCTAGCCAGCTGAGCTAATTCCCCTCTAGTAGACTTTAGATATCAGATTCCAGATCTCAGACCTAAATGTCTGATGTCTAATAGCTGATCTCTTCCTGTCTTTCAATTAGTAGTCTCGGGCAGGCTCGAACTGCCGACCTCTACATTATCAGTGTAGCGCTCTAACCAGCTGAGCTACGAGACTGTCTTTTAGACGTAAAAGATGATAGACTGATAGATAATAGACTAATTTCTTCGTCTTTCTCTCTCTGCTTTTATCTTCTTTGCCTCTCTCAATCCCTTTACTAATTTCTAGTGGGTTTTGTATTTTTATATATCAACCAAACAAAAAACTAAAGCTATGCTTTAAGTAAGTATTTTGTATCTTACGATACTGATTTTGTTTAACGTCCTAAGACGCTCTAAAATGAGATGTTCCAGCCGCACCTTCCGGTACGGCTACCTTGTTACGACTTAGCCCTAGTTACCTGTTTTACCCTAGGCAGCTCCTGTTACGGTCACCGACTTCAGGTACCCCAGACTTCCATGGCTTGACGGGCGGTGTGTACAAGGCCCGGGAACGTATTCACCGCGCCATGGCTGATGCGCGATTACTAGCGATTCCAGCTTCATAGAGTCGAGTTGCAGACTCCAATCCGAACTGAGACCGGCTTTCGAGATTTGCATCACTTCGCAGTGTAGCTGCCCTCTGTACCGGCCATTGTATTACGTGTGTGGCCCAAGGCGTAAGGGCCGTGATGATTTGACGTCATCCCCACCTTCCTCTCTACTTGCGTAGGCAGTCTCACTAG
>SSHE01000063.1 GCA_008017315.1 Acinetobacter sp. | reverse complement strand
TGATATCATTGAACATGGTGTCGTAGAGCAATCCCCGAAGATGGAAGGTCGTCAGATGGGTATGCTGATTGGCCCAAAAAAGAAAAAGTAAGCTCAATGTTGCAAAAAGCACGCTATTCTCTGGATAGGGTGCTTTTTTCGTTTCAAGTTTCAGATAAATAATGGCGGATTCAAGCAGCAAGTGCGACAGTATAAAAGGTTTTAACCAATCGATTTTAAGTGATGATTATCTAAAAAAAGTGTATTAGGTGTTCGTGGGTACATGTGATAAAAAACCATCACTAGAACTGTACTAAAAACAGAGCTAAATCCACAATCCTTCTGCGGTCATTTGCCCTTGTTTGCCTATCCAAAATGGGCGATTACGTTCACCATGCCCAAACCAATCCCCCACAAATAATGGAATATTGAATCTTTGACAATGCTCAGCAAAAATTTCTATCAGGGAATGTGGAACATTTTTTTGTGGACATTGATAAAAGTCGCCAAATACAATGGCTTTTAACTGTGAAATATCTACGCTTTGCAAAAGCTGTAGCAATAGCCGTTCCAAACGATAAAAAGGCTCACCAACATCTTCAAGCAGTAAAATACTGGGTTGTTCTAATTTCAATGCCCAAGGTGTTCCTTGTACACTACATAAAGTGGTTAAATTTCCACCTAGAATTTTGCCTGTAATCGTGGATACAGTTGCATCGGCATTGTAGGCTGATACAGGATAATGTTGTGGTTGTGTTGCAAAGAGTGGGCTAAGTAAAGCTAAAACTTCTTGTGCATCATTGGAAATGGAAGAATATTCGCCAAGATTTTTAACCGCAATTTCTTGAAAAACTGGGGCATGAATCGCTTGTCCACCACGCATCGCAATATCATTGAGTAAAACTGTGCTATCGGAATAGCCAATGATTGGTTTATTGAGTAGCCACGTATCTAAATCAGGTAACAGTTGTGCTGCTCCTGTGCCACCTCGACCACACCAGATTGCATCAATATCTGGATGTTCACATGCGTGCTTTAAATCTGCAATACGTTGCTGGGTTGTTCCTGCAAGATAACGATGCTGGGCAAAAATATGTGTAGATAAAATTGCTTCTACGCCAAATGGTGGTAATTGTTGTTGGGCAAGTTGAATCGGTGCTGCATCCACACAAGCACTTGGAGCAATGACTTGAATCTTCATGGTATTGAATCATTAAAATCAAATGTGGACAGTGTGGCAGAATGTACGCAAGACACAAGTATTTTTGTAAAATTGCCTTATTATGGTGCAATTTTGTGAATTTATCACAAATTAAAATAGTGGTTGTGCTTATTTCGGTGTGGATTTACTGGAGATCGCATTCGCATCATTGCCACACCAAAATCAGATTACAGCCAATTATCCCATTTTAAATTGATTTATGCTTACATCTGTAGTTGAGGGTTACAATATTTTTGAATGAATAGTATTTATTATCTAAATAATGGGTAGTATTTTGTTTGGAAATTGTATTAGAATCGCCCATCAAAAATGTATATGGGGGAAGTGTCCTGTACTTATCCAGTACTGTTGATACTTTAACTAAGCAAAACCAGGCTTGAGGAACGCTCATGCAAATCGGAATCCCAACCGAAACCATCACGGGTGAAAACCGTGTGGCAGCAACACCAGAAACAGTAAAAAAACTGACCAATGCTGGACATACCGTAGTTGTTGAACGTGGAGCAGGTGTTAAAGCCGCTTACATCGACAGTGCATATGAACAGGCTGGTGCAAAAATCACTGACAATGCTTATCAAGGCAGTCAAATTGTATTGAAAGTTCGTGCACCACATGGTGATGAAATTTCACAATTAGATGCCAATAGTATTATTGTTGCAACTTTTGACCCGTATCGTAATCCAGAATTAGACCGTTTTGCACAGCAAAATGTTTCTGCATTTGCGCTTGAACTTTTGCCACGTACTTTATCTCGTGCGCAAAATATGGACGTATTGTCTTCTCAAGCCAACCTTGCAGGCTATAAATCTGTCTTACTGGCGGCAAATGAATATCAGCGTTTATTTCCAATGCTCATGACTGCAGCAGGTACTGTAAAACCTGCTCGTGTGGTGATTATGGGGGTAGGTGTTGCAGGTTTGCAGGCGATTGCAACCGCAAAACGTCTTGGTGCAGTGGTTGAAGCAACAGATCTTCGCCCAACGGCAAAAGAGCAGGTTGAATCTTTGGGTGGTAAATGGTTAGACGTACCGATGTCACCAGAAGAACAACAACGTGCTGATGAAGCTGCCAAGAGTGGTTATGGTTGGCAGCCAGGTGAACAATATATTAAAGATCAAGCAGCGATCGTCGATAAAGCGGTATCAAATGCCGATATCGTGGTCACGACTGCATTGATTCCAGGTCGTAATGCACCTCGCTTAATCCATGCCGCAACAGTTGCCAAAATGAAACCAGGTTCAGTCATTCTCGATATGGCGGTGGAAACTGGCGGTAATGTTGAGGGTTCGAAAGTCGGTGAAACAGTGACTACTGAAAATGGTGTGAAAATTTTGGGTGTACCGAATATTCCATCTACGGTTGCGACTGAAGCATCTGCACTGTTTGCACGTAACGTATTGAACTTTATCGAAACTTTATTTGATGAAAATAAAGCCCTGAAATTGAATCAGGAAGATGAAATTCAAAAAGCGTTATTAGTCACTCATGGCGGTCAAGTACTGCTCAAGCGTGGTTAAGGAGATTCCTCATGGTTGAAACGATTACAATTTTCGTCCTTGCTATCTTCGTAGGTTACTACGTGGTATGGGGCGTAACGCCAGCACTACATACACCACTGATGGCGGTGACTAACGCATTATCGTCGATTATTATCGTGGGTGCGATGATTCAAACTGTTGGTATGCCTGTATTGGGCGTGGAAGGCAATGTGGCATTCCAAAGTATCAATGTGGTCAGTATTCTCGGTGCGGTTGCGGTATTTCTTGCCAGTATTAATATTTTCGGTGGCTTTGCGGTGACTGGACGTATGCTGGAAATGTTTAAGCCAAAGCAAAAGAAAAAAGAGGGCTAATCAATGGAATTTATTCGTGAAAATGCGGACTGGTTCTACCTGATTGGTGCAGTTCTCTTTATTATGACTTTACGTGGTCTATCTGGGCCAAAAACAGCGATTCAAGGTAATCGTTACGGTATGATTGCGATGACGATCGCTGTTTTAACGACATTCTTTGTGGCAGAACAGCCCGTAGTTTGGATGATTGTCGGTGCAATGGTGTTAGGTGGTGCAGTTGGTATTGCTCGTGCCAAAACAGTTCCAATGACGCAAATGCCTGAAACAGTGGCGTTAATGCACTCTTTGGTCGGTTTGGCGGCGGTTTTGATTGCGATTGCGGCAATTTTGCATAACAACCAATTAACAGCATTGTTTGCACAAAATGAAGCGGCTTTAACGGCAGCTGGTGTACAACATGCACACATGAGCAAAGTTCATTTGTTTGAATTGTTTGTGGGTTGTTTTGTTGGTGCGATTACCTTTACTGCCTCTGTATTTGCCTATGGTAAATTGGCAGCGAAGAAGTGGGCAAAAACCATTTCTGGTGCGTGGGTTAAACCTGTACAAGCAACCATTTTTGTGGCGATGTTGGCGTGTGGTATCTTCTTCTTTACCACAGGTAATATGACAGCATTCTGGGCAATGACTGCACTTGCACTTGTGCTGGGTTGGGTTTGGATTGCACCTGTCGGTGGTGGTGATATGCCAGTGGTGGTGTCGCTTCTTAACTCATTCTCTGGATGGGCAGCAGCAGGGATTGGTTTTACCCTTGAAAATAACATGCTGATTGTTGCAGGTTCGCTGGTAGGTTCTTCTGGTGCGATTCTGTCTTACATCATGTGTAAAGCGATGAACCGTTCTATCATCAATGTACTCTTTGGTGGTGCAATGGGCGGTGGTGCAGCAGTTGCAGCGAATGCTGGTGGTGCACAAGTGCAACGTAATCACCGTTCTGGTTCGGCTGATGATGCAGGCTTCTTGATGTCAAATGCTGATAGCGTAGTGATTGTACCGGGTTATGGTATGGCTCAAGGTCGTGCACAAAATGCCGTGAAAGAATTGGCAAATACCTTAAAAGAGCAAGGTGTAACCGTTCGTTTTGCGATTCACCCAGTGGCGGGTCGTATGCCAGGTCACATGAACGTATTGCTTGCAGAAGCGGACGTACCGTATGAAGACATCTTGGAAATGGACGAAATTAACTCTGATTTCCCTGCGACAGATGTGGTATTGGTAATTGGTGCGAATGACGTGGTAAACCCTGCGGCTAAAGATGACCCAACGTCACCGATTTATGGTATGCCAATTTTGGAAGCACATAAAGCACGTACCATTATGGTGATCAAACGTTCTATGGCAACTGGTTATGCTGGTCTGGACAATGACTTATTCTATAATGACAAAACCATGATGATTTTTGGTGATGCCAAGAAAGTTGTGGAAGATATGACCAAAGCCATCAATGGTGGTGGTCACTAATCTTAGTGATTGAGTCAAAAACCAGCTCCGGCTGGTTTTTTTATTTTAATAAGCGTTGATTTATTCGTCGATAAGAAAAATAACTGGCATTGTATTTGCAAAATATATTCTTGATTCAATATCAGGATGGATATCTTGTGAAAACTCGTGTTGTATTTATTTTAGGATTATTTATTTCTCTCCCTTGTTTTGCTGCTGAAGCCATTGCTGTCACTACTGCTCATTTGCAATTACTGATCAATAGTATGTGGGTAGTGCTGTGTGGGGTTCTGGTCTTTTTTATGCAAGCTGGTTTTGCCATGATTGAAAGTGGTTCAGTACGCAGTAAAAATACCGTCAATGTGTTGATGAAGAACTATATTGATGCCTGTGTTGGCGGTATTGTGTTCTGGTTGATTGGTTTTGGCTTAATGTTTGGTATTAATACTACAGGTTGGTATGGGTTTAGCCATTTTGCACCATCTGATATGGATGGGTGGCACTGGAGCATGCTATTTTTCCAGACCATGTTTGCAGCAACGGCAGCGACGATTGCCAGTGGAGCAATGGCTGAGCGGATCCGTTTTATTGCTTATATCGTTTGTACTATCTTCGTTAGTGGGTTGATTTATCCAATATTTGGTAGCTGGGCATGGGGAGGCATGTTTGGTGGTGAAGGCTGGCTTAGGGCAATGGGTTTCATCGATTTTGCTGGTTCAACTGTGGTGCATTCGATCGGTGGCTGGGTGGCATTGGCGGGAATTATTATTCTCGGGTCACGTTTGGGGCGTTTTGGGCGTAATGGGCAATCTCATCATATTGCTGGACATAATTTAGGTCAAGTTGCGCTGGGTGGCTTTATTTTATGGTTGGCATGGTTTGGTTTTAATGCTGGTTCAACCATCACTGTTGATGTCAGTATTGGTAAAATTGTATTGAATACACATCTGGCAGCATGTGCTGCGGCTACAATCTACATGGTGTTGGCCTTGGTGCGTGGCAAAGCCATTCTTTTGACTTCAACTATTAATGCCTCTTTGGGAGGACTTGTGGCGATTACCGCAGGTTGTGCAACCATGTCTGCACCATTTGCAATCCTAACTGGGAGTTTGGCTGGTGTAGTGGTGACGTATATGCCTGTATTATTGGAAAAATTTAAAATTGATGATGTGGTGGATGCGGTCACAGTACATCTGGGTTGCGGTATTTTGGGGACGCTGGCAGCAGGCTATTTTTTTGAAAATGACCTGTGGAATCTTGAGAAGTTGCAAGTGCAGGCGATTGGTGTGGTTGCGGCGGCAGTTTGGGGTTTTGGTGCTTCGATCGTTATGTTTTGGGTTATGGATAAAGTTATGGGAGGTTTGCGAGTATCCAAACAGCACGAACAGCGTGGTCTGGATTATACCGAACATGCCGAGCTATCGTATCCTGAGTTTCAGCAGGATGTATTGGCTGATGTCGATAACATCACTCAACGTCATTAATATTAGGGGGAAATGATGGGTGCAATGCTAATGAATCATGAGCAACACAGCCAATTGGTGAGAAAGATTTTACAAAACTATATGGCAGGTGATGATTTGTCTGCGGCACTGGCGTTGTGGCAACGGCAGTACCAACATCAGACACTGGATAAACTACCCTTTTTTGTATTTGAAATCACAACCACAGCGTCTATGCGTAGGGCAAAAAAAGAGCTTGAAGCAAAATTGTGTGCAGCTTTACAGCAAGTGCAGTTGGTACAGGATAATCCACCAGCACAGCTAAAAATCGTTGAAGCTGCAAAGATAGAGCAGGCTGTATCAATAAACGCTCCAGTTGTGGATGTGCAAGGATTGGCATTTTTCCTGGGGCAGTTGTTACAAGCATTACAGGCGGAGGATTTTCAGCATGTGATAGAGGCTGTCGAAACCTATATACGAGAAGAAAATCTATCTTCTGATATTGGGCAGGAACTTTTGTGTTGGTTGGTTGAACGCCGTCAATTAAATGGTATTGCTGGAGATGAGATGTATATTCGGCAAGTAGTGACGATTATGTATAGTGTATTATGTGATTACTGGGGGCCTGTAAAAGCTGACCGTATCATGATGCAGGCGATTGTACAGGCGGAACAAAGATTTCCATTATTGACATTAAAACAGTTTTTATAAAAAATTGCCCTTGAATAGCAAAGCCATTCAAGGGCACGTATTTGGTATGTTTTGCTGATTAATTCAATAGCTCGGTTGGTCGCCACAGACTTTCTAAATCATAAAATTTACGTGTGGTCGGTAGCATGACATGAACCACGACAAAACTTAAATCAATTAAAATCCACTCTGCATCACGTTCGCCTTCAACTCCAATCGGGCGAAAACCTGCTTTTTTGGCTTCTTCGGCGACATTATCGGCAAGTGCTTTGACATGGCGTGTCGATGTGCCACTGGCAATCACAATCGCATCGGAAACATTACTGATGTTGGAGACATCAAACTCTACAATGTCTTTAGCTTTGACATCGGCAAGGGCAGCATGAACGACTTTTAAACAGGCTTGAATTTGGGCGTGCTTGTCGGTAATGGCATGTGTAGCGGAATGAAGTGCGGGCGATGGTTCAATATTCATACGAATGGAAAAAATCCTGAAAATGCGTCATGGTGTACTATAAAAGGATTGCGGTAAAAAAGCAATCAACCATGGGGTTGTCATGATAAAAGGTCATGGATGACACAAAAAATATCCCTCTACGATAAGAGGGATATTTTAGCTAGAAGAAGTAGGTGTTTATTCAGCCGCCGTTTCTTTCTTCGCTTGTTCACGTAAACGAATGCCTAAGTCACGCAATTGATTGGCCTCAACTGGGGCAGGTGCTTGCGTAAGTGGACATTCAGCCGTCTTGGTTTTTGGGAATGCAATCACATCACGAATGGACGATGAACCTGTCATGAGCATGATAAGTCGATCTAAACCAAATGCCAGACCACCATGTGGCGGTGCACCATAGCGTAAGGCATTAAGCAAGAAGCTAAATTTTTCTTCGGCTTCTTCTTCACCGATACCTAAGGCTTCAAAGATGGCTTTTTGCATCTCTAAAGTATAGATACGCAGTGAACCACCCCCAATTTCCGTACCATTAAGTACCATATCGTAAGCCACAGATAATGCAGCACCTGGATTGGCTTTGACCTCTTCTACGCTAGATTTTGGTAGGGTGAATGGATGGTGTACCGATGTCCATTTGCCATCGTCAGTTTCTTCAAACATTGGGAAATCAACCACCCAAAGTGGTGACCATTCACAAGTCGCAAGGTTTAAATCATGCCCAATTTTTACCCGTAATGCACCCATGGCATCATTGACGATTTTGGCTTTATCTGCACCAAAGAATACGATGTCGCCATTTTCTGCACCGACACGCTCAAGCAATTGCATGACAATCGGTTCGATAAATTTAACGATTGGTGATTGTAAACCTTCAATGCCTTTTTCGATCTCATTGACTTTAATATAGGCTAAACCTTTTGCACCATAGATGGCAACAAACTTGGTATATTCATCAATTTGGTTACGAGAAAGTGAGCCTGCATTGGGTACACGAAGTGCAGCGATACGACCTTTCGGATCTTTGGCAGGGGCAGCAAAAACTTTAAATTCTACCTCTTGCATGAGGTCTGCCACATCGACCAATTTTAACGGAATACGTAAATCTGGTTTGTCGGAGGCATAATCACGCATCGCCTCAGAATATGGCATACGTTGGAATTTTTCGAATTTAATCCCGAGCATTTCGTCAAACAATTTAACGGTCATGCCTTCCATCATATCCATAATGTCATTGTCATCCATAAAGGATGTTTCAATGTCGATTTGGGTAAATTCTGGCTGGCGGTCAGCACGTAAATCTTCGTCACGGAAGCATTTGGCAATTTGATAATAACGGTCAATCCCACCTACCATCAATAATTGTTTAAATAATTGTGGTGATTGTGGCAGTGCGTAAAAACTACCGTTCGATACACGGCTTGGTACTAAATAGTCTCTTGCACCTTCAGGCGTTGCACGAGTGAGAATCGGTGTTTCAACATCAAGAAAACCATTATCATCCAAATAGTTGCGAATCAGGTTGGTGACTTTAGAACGGAAACGCAAACGATCGAGCATTTCTGGACGGCGAATATCAAGGAAACGATATTTTAAACGGTGTTCTTCTGAAATATTGATGTTTTCATCATTCAATGGGAATGGTGGCGTTTCAGAAGCGGCAAGTACGTCGATTTCTTTGCCCAAAACTTCGATTTGACCACTGATCATATTGGCATTTTCTGTGCCTGCATAGCGACGACGTACACGACCTGTAATTTTGAGAACATATTCTGAACGTGCTTTATCGGCAGTGGCAAAGGCTTCGGGGGTATCAGGGTCAATCACCACTTGTACCAGACCATCACGGTCACGCATATCGAGAAAAATGACCCCACCGTGGTCACGGCGACGGTGTACCCAACCACATAGGGTAACGGTTTGGTCAATCTGATTTTCGGTTAAAGAACCGCAGTAATGAGTTCGCATCATGGCGTTAAAAATCCAACTATATGGCTAAAGGTAGCGAATACGTAAACAGCGTACCGCCTAGAATCAGCGATTATGCCGATTTGTAGGTGGTGCGACAAGTCGAATTGTCAATAAAATGCTGAAATAGGTTGGAAATACATCAGATTTGACCTAAGACAGGTTGAGCTGGATAAAAAAATTGCTGTTTTTTGAATTATGTTATAACATAACAATTAATAAAAGTTTTGGATATGAGACATGCAATTTAAACCGCAAACATTATGCCTTGCAGTGACAGGTATTTTATTCTCAAGTATCAGTTTGGCAGAAGTGCAGCAGCAAAGCGTACCACAAGTTCATCAATTACCGATGATGACGGTGGTTGCACATCCACTTAGTCCAAATCAGAATGACTTTGCCAATGCCGTGAATGTGGTTGAAAAAGAGCAACTGAGTCAAGGGGCGACCACATTGGGTGATGCGTTAAATGGTCAGTTAGGCATAAATAGTGATAATTTTGGGGCAGGTTCAAGTCGCCCTGTGATTCGTGGGCAAACCGCTCCCCGTGTGAAAGTTTTAACCGACTCTTCGGAAGTGATGGATGCGTCACAAATCTCCCCCGACCATGCTGTTACAGTCAGCCCAGCTTTAGCCACAAAAATTGAGGTGCTGCGTGGGCCTTCGACCTTGCTGTATGGTGGTGGGGCAATCGGTGGTGTCGTCAATGTGCTCGATGAAAAAATCCCAACCCAAATGCCAGAATATGGTGTATCTGGTGAGGTGCATGTGCGTGGCAATACCGTGGCGAATGAAAAGCTGGGGGCGGCAGGCATAACAGTCGGTTTGGGTGAACAATTTGCCGTACGAGTTGAAGGTGATGTACGAGAAGCCGATGATTACCAAGTGAGTGGTTATCGCCATGAGGGCGAAAAAGAGAAGCGTGTCGATGGCACGTGGAACAAAGGGCAGAATGTCAGTTTAGGTTTGTCTTGGATCGGTGAGAATGGTTATGTTGGGATGGCATATTCTGAACGTCAGGATAAATATGCCTTATCAGGACATAGCCATGAATATGAAAGCTGTCACCCACATGGGACACATTTACATTGTGGCGGGCATGGTGAACATGACCACGATGAGCATGACCACGGACATGACCATGCACATGAAGATAACCCTTGGGTGGATTTAAATGCCAAACGTTTTGATCTGCGTGCGGAATATCAACAACCTTTTGCAGGCATTGAAAAAGTCCGTGTTAGAGCAGGTTATACCGATTATCAACATGATGAAATTGATGGGGGGCAAGTTGCAACGACCTTTAAAAATCAAGGCTATGATGGGCGTTTAGAATGGGTACATACCCCAATTTTAGGATTTGAAGGTGTATTTGGTGTGCAGTATGCCAATTCTCAATTTCAAACACTGGGTACAGAAGCTTTTTTACCCAAAACCACGACCGAAAATATCGCTGCTTTTTTAATTGAACATTATCAATGGAATGATGTGCATTTTGAACTGGGTGGACGAGTAGAAAACCAGACCGTAGATGCAGAAGG
>SSHE01000056.1 GCA_008017315.1 Acinetobacter sp. | reverse complement strand
GTATCTTTTGCCCAAACTTTACGGATAAATGCAATACGAGCCTGTTGAAAGGCTTTGGCAACGGTTAAGCGTTTTTCGGCATCAAACCAAAAGGATAACCAACCTTGTACATATTCGGTAGGGCGGTATTCACTTTGTGGGGTCATCCATTCCACTTCACAGCCATTAAATAATGGTGTGCCACCGCCACCACAAAATCCCACCAAAACCCCTGCACTACATAGCATACGCATCGCCGCCTGAGTAATCGATGTGCCTGTTCCCAATAAAATCACAGTGGTATTGGCAATCGGGATATTCCAATATTGATTTTCGTCTTTGCCTTCGGTCAAATACAGCACACGCCCATCTTTTTGCATCACTCGGCAATATTCGAGATAATACAAATTGGCACGTTTGGAATGTAAAATCGCTTTTAAATCTGAGGGGTTAAGCTGTTCCATATCAAAAAACCCTTATATTTTTTATTAGATTAGACAAAAAAACCAACAAAAGAAAGTCGAAAAATGCAGCATAACGACACAAAACGTCGTTTAAAATCGTATTACCGAATAATAAATGTCCAGATTGAGCAAAATATTCACGAATAATACTGTACAAATCGTACAATAGGGTAAAGAATCAGACTATTTTAAATCATCTTAGAAGCGGAGTTTTTCCATGAGTGTTGCTTTTGTTACCTGCGATTTATTAGACGATAACGAAGATCAAGATTTACAGGTGGTTGCCCCATCTATAGATGGCAAATCATTTAAAAGCTATGGCAAGCGTAAAACTTTCGGCGGTCAAGTGGTCACAGTCAAATGTTTTGAAGATAATTCACGAGTTAAAGAATTATTGGCAACCGATGGTACAGGTAAGGTTTTGGTGGTTGATGGTGGTGCTTCCATGCGTTGTGCCTTGATGGGGGATTTAATTGCCGAATCTGCGGTTAAAAACAACTGGAATGGGGTGATTATTTACGGTTGTGTACGTGATGTGGATGCAATTGCCGAACTGGATCTGGGTGTACATGCACTTGCTGCGATTCCACAAAAAAGTACTCGTAAAGGGATTGGTGAAACAGGGGTAACTTTGCGTTTTGCTGGGGTGGAAATTGCACCAGACCATTATATCTATGCTGATAATAATGGTATTGTGGTTGCCAAAGTATCACTGATTTAAAGGAAAATAAACATGATGAGAATGATTGCTCACCAGGTGCAGGTGGTACAGGCTCTAGCATCCAGTGTAACCGCATTGGGGCGTGGTATGGGAGGAACTGCATTTCCCAAACAACCAAGTAAGCCTTTGAAGCTTTATGAATTTGAAGGTTGTCCGTATTGTCGTCGAGTGCGTGAAATTTTAACGACTTTAAATTTGGATGTCGAAATTTATCCTTGCCCTAAAAATGGGACACGTTTTCGTCCATTGGTGGAAAAAATTGGCGGTAAAGCCCAATTTCCATTTTTAATTGATGAAAATACAGGAGATCAACTGTACGAATCTAAAGACATTATTGCACATTTATTTCAACATTATAGTGCAGAAGCCAAAGTACCGAAACAATACCAATATTATCCACCTTTACCTGTGGTTGGGACATTGAGTTCTATTGTGAGTGGCTTATATGGTATGGTGGCAAATACATCAAACAAAAAAATGCCTGCACCAGAAAAGCTACTAGAACTTTGGAGTTTTGAAGCTAGTCCATATTCTCGTGTGGTACGTGCCAAATTAACCGAATTGGAAATTCCCTATATTTTGCATAATGTGGCAAAAGAACGCTGGCAAGATCAAGGACCTGCGGCGTTGCGTTTAAAGCCAGGTCAATACATACCCTTAGCAGGTGGAAAACGAGAAAAAATCATGCAGCGTTTAGGTGGACGAGTACAAGTGCCTTATTTGGAAGACCCGAATACAGGGATAAAAATGTTTGAATCTGCTGATATTAATGCTTATTTAAAAAAGCAATATGGTGGTTAATTCATGATTGAAATGGGGTATATGACATACCCCATTTTTATAAATTAGCCCATAAAAGTCATCCTGTCATAACATGGCTTCGACCAGCTCAGCCAACTGTAGGTTGAGCCTGTCGAAACCCATGTATTACATATTTAATTTTTATGCGATGTGTTCATCTCGTTTAAAGACCAGTTCAGTTGCATTGGAGTTTTCGCTATCAAAATAATAACCTTCCAGATTGAATGCTTTGAGTTGTTCGACTTGGTCTAGTTTGTTTTGAATAATAAAGCGTGACATTAAGCCACGTGCTTTTTTGGCATAAAAGCTAATCACTTTATATTTGCCATTTTTCTGGTCTAAAAATATAGGTTTGATGATTTGACAATCTAAAACTTTTTCATTTACCGCTTTGTAATATTCATCAGAAGCCAAATTAATTAAAAGGTCATCTTGTTGTTGCTGTAAATCCTGTTTTAATAATTGACTAATCTGATTTCCCCAGAATTGATATAAATCCGTCCCTCTAACAGTATTAAGTTTTGTACCCATTTCCAGACGATAGGGTAGCATTAAATCCAGTGGTCGTAATACTCCATATAACCCCGATAACATGCGTAAATGCTGCTGGGAAAATTCAATATCATTTATGGCTAAAGATTCAACATTGAGTCCAGTATAAACATCACCTTTAAAGGCAAAAATGGCCTGTCTTGCCTGTGGCAAATCAAAGTCTGTTCGCCAGTCACGAAAACGCTCCACATTGAGTGTTGCCAGTTTATCGCTAATTTTCATCAGACTAGCCAATTGTGATACAGACAGTTTTTGGCAACTTTGAATAAGTTCGGCAGAATCTGGCAGCAAACGAGGCAGGGTATGCGTAGTCGTCACAAGTTCAGATTCGTAGTCCAGTGTTTTGGCAGGGGAAATGACGATTAACATAAGCAATTTTAGACCAAGGCAAAATGTGTTAGCACTGTAACAAATGTCGATTTTACTGCCAAGTGTTGATATGTAAGCCCGAAAACTTGTTAAAATAAATAGCATAACCTGAAGGATTTAAGATGAGTACACACATTTTTTTACAGGGTGAGGCAGGGCAAATAGAAGTTTTTGTAGATTGTCCTACACAGATCAAAGCGATTGCCTTGGTAACGCATCCACATCCTTTGATGGGGGGCAATCCTCAACATAAAGTACCGCAACTGATGACGGAGATTTTATTACAACAAGGTTGCTTGATTTGGCGACCAAGTTTTCGAGGGATGGGGCAATCTCAAGGGGAGCATGATCAGGGTATTGGCGAAAGTCGGGATATTGCATTATTGAGCTTAGCCTTACAACAACAATACCCAGATTTGCCTTTTGTTGCAGGGGGGTTTTCTTTTGGTGCACATGTCTGGGCAAAAAGTTTTCATTTACTCGAAAGTGGCAAACGTCCACAAAAATTATTGCTGGCAGGGTTACCTTGTGGTGAAGTCCGTGGGGCAATAGATTATCAAACACCTGACATTGACAGTGATATTTTACTGGTACATGGCGAACAGGATGATATTTGTCAGTTACAAGATGTGATTAAATGGGCGAAACCACAACGTCATCCGATTACCATTATGCCAGGTGCCAATCATTTTTTTACAGGTTATCTGAAATCATTGAGTATAGTCATTGAGCGGTATTTTAGATTTTAACGTTGCATCCAATCTCGGAGATTGAATAAGTTAGCCTATCGATGCCAATGTATTGCACGTGTCATGTTGATACCCTACTTGTTCACGTGATTTATTTTGCATTTATTGCTGTTTTTAGTGTTAGAGAACAGGCAATGATAGGCTATAATACCAAAATAATACAATATGCAGTGAATCAATGGGCATGGATGTTGGCTTAGGGCAATGGTTAAAAAAATTTGCATTGAGTATCATACTGATACTTTGTTGTCAGATCGTGTTTGCAAAACCACAAATCGCCAATTTAGATGAACAAGTACAGGTTGAGATCGGCGATTATGGTTGGCTCTATCAACCTACAACTTCAGCACTCTATGAAAAAAGCTCCATTCAACCGACGCTGACCAATATCACCGCATTTTCACTTGCGATTCAACCACATTCCAAATATTTTTCGACTTATTCCAAAAAAATAGCCATTCCTGAAAATCTGGTTGGAAAATGGTTATCGATATTTATTCCGTATCAAAATAGTATCAGTAAAGTCAGCATTAATGGTACGCCACTGGTACGTGTAATTCAAAATGATAAACCCACTGCTGAGAATGAATACTCAATTTCACCACGACTGATATTTTTCCAAGCAGATGATAAAATTTTAAATATTGAAATTGAACTGATTGATAATTTAAATACAAAATATGAACAAAATGTGTCCTATGACTTGGGGCAATCTATTGTTATTTTAAAAGCAAAAGATGGCTATCAAAAACAATATCGTGATTTTTTGATACGTACATTATTGGCAGGTGGAATCCTTATTTTTGGTATTTTTACCACATTATTTGCTTATTATCTTAATCGTCAAACTTATTATTATTTTATTGGGATTCTTTCCATTGTTGTTGCTTTAAGATCATCATTTGCAACACCATATATTTATACATTGGTATATGATATAGATTGGCAGTTTGCTGTGCGTATAGAATTTATTCTATGTGTGCTGATGGCAGCCATTTTTATTAATTACTTAAAAGATTTATATGCCAAATATTTTTCCAAGAAAATTTATATTTTAGCAGTAGTTTTGTTGATGATGCTAATGTTGGTGATTATTTTTACACCACCAGTTATTTTTCAGCGTGTTTTTTTATATGTGATTAGTATTTTATTCTTAATGACATTATATTCTTTTTATATTGGTATTAAAATTTTACGAGAAGATCGTAATGCTTATCCTGTGAGTTATTTATGGGGAATATGTGTTGTAGATTTTGCTTTTTTGCATGATTTCTTTTTATATTACCAAGTCATTAGAACAATAGATATCACTTTAGCATTGGTGGCAGTGTATATTCTCTATGTGGTTTTTACGATGAGTATTCTTTTTGCTAGGCAAGTAGGAAATATTGAACGACTGAATAAAAATTTGGCGGAAGCCAATACGCATTTAGATGAAAAAGTTGAACAAAGGACAGAGCAATTGATTCAACTCAATCAACGTTTGGAGAGACAAAGTAAAATAGATGCTTTAACAGGGGTATATAATCGTGGTTATCTGAATAAAAAACTAGAAGAACAATATATTCAAGCTGTCGTACAAACCGAAAAGATGTCTTTGATGATGTTGGATATTGATTTTTTTAAAAAATATAATGATTATTATGGGCATTTGCAAGGTGATGAACTGATTAAAACGATTGCCCAAGCCATTATTAAAAATATTCCAGACACGGCTTTTTTGGGGCGTTATGGAGGGGAAGAGTTTGTGGTGATTTTGAATAATACACATGCCGAAGAATGCCGACAAATCGCACAGCGTATTTGTTGGCAAGTTGAAAATTTGGCATTGGAACATTTGGGAAGACCGAATGATCCACAAATAGTCACGATTAGTTTAGGGGCAGTGTCGATTTATAACGTCAAGCGTTATCAGAATGTATTTGAGATTTTACAACTGGCAGACACATTGTTATATCAAGCCAAAGCAAATGGACGTAATCAAATTTCATTCTGGAAAGATATATAGCTCTACTGACATATGGATGTATTGCGTGTGTGGTCTGCACCCCAAGTGCGATAGCCTTGTGTGTCAATATGAATTTGTCCTGAGGCATATACGCCCAATCCCATATTGATGCTTTGCCCATGATTACGCCAAAAATCACACAGTTTGGTTTTGGTATATTCAAGTAATACAAAATCTTCGGCATGTGTTGGCGATGCTACACCGATACGAAAGTCCACCGCCGCATTATAGACATGCCTAGAACCTGCTGCACCACCTGCACAAAGATTCAGGCTATAGTCACGATATACAGAAGTGACCTCATATTCTCGTAATACACCAGTTTCAGCCAGATATTGAATGACTTGTAATGTCGGGAGTAAATTGCTCCAAAGTTCAGGCGTTGGAACTGAATATGGTTCAGCCCCACATTTTTGCCAATCTCGAGCACTACGCAGCAGTTGATACATGGGTACAGCACGATTGGCATGATGTTCTTTTAGATATTGCTCATACAATTGTACACGTTGTTTGTGATCAGCCTGATTGAGCCACACAATATAATTGGCTGGAGGTTGTTGCAATTGCAATGTATGCGGTGGGTTGGTTGTCGTTGCCTGTGGTGATAATAGAACTGGGCGAGTATTTTGAGGTAATGGATGAATTGGTTTTTGCGTTGGCGTGGTATTACAGCCCGATAGTAGAAATGGGCTTGCAGCAAGGAATAAAAAGCATTTAATCGTATTTTGCATCATCAGTTGAGTATGATTTATCGTGAGGATAGTTTAGGTAAAAAACATCAAAACACCAAACCTACTTTGCAATAAATTGTATGCAAAAATACGCCAAAGTGAATTGATGACAGCCTATCGACAGCAATTTTGCAAAAAATCGTGTGATTGGACTGTAAATTTGAACATTTTTGCGATTGAATATCAGCCCTAAATTCATGTTAATGTATAGCTGCTCTGTGCAAGGATAATTTTAGGTCTGTTCGTTATGCCATACGTGAATTTAAATCATTTTAGCCCACATCAACGCTATAAGATTGTGAAATTAAAGAAAGATCTTAAAGCAGCCACAAGTTATCAGGAATGGAAATATATTGCACTGGCTTTGGATCAGGCGACAGGGCTGGAACACTGGAAATATGATAACGTTTCTCCTTATTATGGTTATACGTTTATTGCACAGCGACTGACCCGAATTAGATATTTAAGAAGAAGTGACCAACAGCTTGAATTGGCACAATATCTACGGGAAGGGCTGCACCATGACCTCGCCAATATTGCGCATCCATTGCTGTATTCCCAAACTTTTGTTGGAACAAAAAAACTGATTGAGGACTATATCACAACAGTAAGTGCCGCATTTGAATATATAGCCTCGAATGAATGTACTGTCTTTAATTTGGAAGAAAAAATTCAGTATTTTGAAGGGGCATCACAGGCGTATGGTCAGCCAGCTGTCATGTTTTCAGGGGGAGCAACATTAGGATTATTTCACACAGGCGTTTGTAAAGCACTTTTGGAACAAGATTTATTACCTAAAGTGTTTTCAGGTTCAAGTGCTGGTGCATTAATGACAGGCATGTTGGCAACCCACACGGACAGTCAGTTGTTGGACTTAATTCATGGAGAAGGTTTTTATGACCATGCGTTTAAATTCAGAAGTTTCTTACAGATTATTCGTGATCGCAGTGGTATTGCTGATATTCAGGAATTAAAAAAATTTCTGCGTCAAAATCTAGGCGAATATACCTTTCATGAAGCATTTCAGAAATCTGGGCGACATGCGTCAATCGTCGTTGCTCCCTATGTATCTTCGCAAAATGCACGAATTATGAATGAAATCACCTCCCCAGATTTACTGATTTGGAGTGCAACATTGGCATCATGTGCCGTACCAGTATTATTTCCAGCAGTGAAACTCACCAGTAAACGTAGTGATGGCGTATATACACCTTATATGTCCAGTGTGCGGTGGGTTGATGGCAGTGTGCGTAGCGATTTCCCACAAGAAAAAATGGCACGGTTATATAATATTAATTATTCTATTGCCTGTCAGGTGAATCCGCATATTGTACCATTTATGCAAAGTGATACCGAACGGTATCGTCAGGATGTTTTGAGTTTTCCCAATCGTTTTATTCGACATCAGGCAAAAAATATTGCATTGGATGTCATGGATTTTGCCCGCCATCGTTTGGAAAAAATGCCATTTATTCAGCGAATATTTGACCATGGTTTTGGTATTATTGGACAGCGTTATTATGGTGATATTAATCTTGTTGGGCATTATGGTTTGCGTCATTATATGTATATGCTACAAAATCCTACACCATTATTATTCAAAAAATTACAGCGAGAAGGTGAGCAAACCACCTGGGCAAAAATGTCCAATATTGAAACCCATGCACGTGTAGGGAAAACCATTGAAAATTGCTTATCGCAATTAAAACAACAGCACAACCAGTTGCATATATAGATTGGCGAAATGCGGTTGCTCGATTTACATCAGCCAATCATTTGGCAAACCTGCCTAAGTACCGCATTCATGCAACACATGGGGCAATATGTCTATGTTGTAGAACAACATGGGCAACCTTGTATTGTAAAATTTGTAAGCGATACTGCATCAATACAATTACAACAAAGTTTTACTCATGAATTACAACAATATATACGCTTCCAAAGGCAGGATTTTTGCCCACATTTTCAGATTGAACATGCACAACGATTTCGACAGATACACAGTCCTGTATCCATAGCAAGTGCTATGCTGATTTTACCTTACTATACAACCTTGTCCAAACAGATGATACAAGCAATGCCTCTCGATAAAAAAATTATCATATTTCGAAAAATATGTCATGCCGTGCATGATGTACATGAACTTGGCTGGCTACATGCCGACTTAAAAATACAGCATTTTGTGATGGATCAAGAACAGATTAAATTACTGGATTTTGCACAGATGAGTAGAATAGGAGATTCTTCAGATTTAACATTGAATGCGACACCTGCCTATATGGCACCAGAGCTTTTTTTAGGAGAAAAAGTATCTGTACAAAGTGATATTTATGCTTTGGGGGTGATTTTTTTTGAATTGTTGATGCAAGAAAAGCCATTTATGGCTCGAAATTATCAAAGTTGGGCGGGGCAGCATTGTCAAAAAGCAGTGCCTTTACTAGATCACTCATATTTGATTTATCAAAATGTATTAGATGCGATGCTTGCCAAGCATAAAAAAAACCGTTTTTCGACCATGAATCAGCTCATTATTGCTTTGAATTTAATCAAAAAATCATAATTTGGTGATAAATTGCACATTTGCTTTGTTTTTTATAAAAAAGTACTTGGCAAGTATCAAACACATTGCTAATATACGCATCACCAAGGGGGCGTGGCGAAATTGGTAGACGCACTGGATTTAGGTTCCAGCGCCGCAAGGTGTAAGAGTTCGAGTCTCTTCGCCCCCACCATTTACATAAAATTACATACTGTTATATACACTTTTATCCAATAAAAACAATATACTTAGCTTAATATCATGCCTTTATATACTCATTTATACCCCCATATAGGATAAAATAATAAGGATAAGCTTGTAGTGGTCAAGAAAAGTTAGACAGCAAAAAAAAGTAAAGCTACCCGATAGTATCGTGTTGGCAAGTGCAATCAGTTACAGCATGGAACTTCTGACGCTTGATGTAAAAATGACAAAGGTATATCAAGAATGACTAGCTCACTAATCGCAGCCCAGAAAGGGGTTTTTTAGTGCAGTTTCAACTGTTTTTTAGGTTCTTGGCGAACTCTTTGGCTAATGCCAACATTGCTTCATCTTTCATGGTAAACACCTTGTTTTGACCCCAACACTGTTAGGGCTTAGTTTAAGCGTTTACACAGTTTTATTTACAGTTTCACGAATCTCACAGCTAACTACACTATGGTAGCGATTTTTTCTATATATATCAGGTAAGTTCAGTCATTGTGCTTTGGCTTCACCATTTGGTTTGTGTTGCCCTTTTGAATTGTGAATACAGCATATTGCTCGCATTAAGACTTAAACCTATTGCCCAAGTCATCCAGAATGTCCAAAGATTGTGACTCAAAAAATGTGCACCACGCATCATTTGGGTCAATCCCATACCTGTACCGAGAATGATTCCTGCAAACAAATAAAAATAAGCACGTCGCTTGTCGATTTTATAAAAAGCAAAAAAACCAGCACACCACGCATAGCCCAGCCCAGAATGTCCACCTGGGAAACAGCCACCATTGCCTAGCTGTGGTATGAACTGAATTTGTGTGTGTAAATCCAAAATTGACCAAGGGCAGGAATGGTTAGAATAATGTTTAATAATGCCAATGACTGTGGTAGTGATGGCACAATAGGCTAAAATCATGAGGTAAGGACGAGTATCTTGCAGTGCAAGAATGTGAACATTGTATTTTTTGGCAAATATTGCAACAATAATGGCTAAAAAAATCATTTCTTGCCAAAGTTTTAAATCGTGATGGGCAAAGCGATCATACCACAAGAAATTTTTTAGATAAAAACCGTGTTGTGTGTCAATATAAGGCATGATCAACCGATGATCCAAATCTCCTCCAACAGGGAGATACAAGTTTAATATGAAGGCAGTGAATAATAAAAGGATAATTTGTGGCAAATAAAATTTTGTGAACATTTCTTTAAACCGAAAGAGGCGAATGCGAAAGAAATGTCATGATGCGGTGAGCAACTTAAATCTGCCTTAAATCAGCTCGGCTTTATAATCTGCTATAAAATCACGAATAAATTGTGTTCTACGCTCAGTCAAATATTCACCAATATCTGCACCTTGTATATTGGTCGGAATTTCTGGGCGGAAATTGCGAATCTGTTCTGCAAGCTGAGGGAGAATATCGACTTGAGGGTAAACTTTATCCTCAAAATTTAAACGACCTCGTGCATCGCATAAGCAGGCTTGACTAAACCAAATACTTTGTTCAGGTTTGCGTAATACATCTAAATTTTTTAATAATTTCCAAATAGTGCTGGCTTTTAAAGTGAATAATTGATGACACAGTAAATGATATTCACACACTTTTAATGCAAGTGCTTGATAATCACTGGGAACTTTTAGACGCTGGCATAAGGCTTTGACAGGAGCAATGCCTCGTTGTTCATGGGCAATATGGCGAGGTAAAATATCGGCAGGTGTGAGTGCTTTCCCAAAATCATGACAAAGTACAGCAAAGCGTACAATCGGGGCAAAATCATTTTGACAGGCTTGTTGTAAAGACATTAAGGTATGCACACCACAGTCGATTTCTGGGTGATATTCAGGGCGTTGTGGTACACCAAATAAGGCATCCACTTCAGGAAATAAAATTTTGAGTGCATGACAATCTCGTAATACCTGAAAATAAATGTCTGCATAAGGTTCTGCCAAAGCACGGATGGTTTCTTTCCAAACACGTTCGGCTGTTAAATGCTGCAATTCACCTGATTGGGCGATACGTTGCATTAGTGCCAGTGTTTCATCCGCAATGGTAAAGCCATAAGCATGGTAACGTGCTGCAAAACGTGCAATGCGTAATACACGTAAAGGGTCTTCGATAAACGCATCTGAAACATGGCGTAAAATACGTTGCTGTAAATCTTGTTGTCCATGATAAGGGTCAAAAATATCACCGTGTTCATTCATTGCCATTGCATTAATGGTTAAATCTCGACGGTATAAGTCTTGTTCAAGGCTAATGTCTGGTGAGGTAAAAAAATCAAAGCCTTGATAGCCATGTCCATTTTTACGTTCGGTGCGAGCCAGTGCGTATTCATCTTTGCTTTCAGGATGTAAAAAGACAGGAAAATCTTTCCCTACGGGCTGAAAACCTTGTTGAATAAGTTGTTCTGGTGTTGCACCAATCACAACGTAATCACGCTCTAAAATTGGACGTTGTAATAAGTGGTCACGAACCGCACCACCCACTAAATAAATTTGCATATAAAAAACCTCTATCTATGTACAAGATAGAGGCTTTTAAAAATATTACAAGCCAAAAATGCTTACTGTTGCTCAGCGTGTTGAATTTCTGCAACCGTTAAGGCTGTCATATTGACGACACGACGAGTCGTCGCTGTTGGTGTCAATATGTGGACAGGTTTGGCTGCACCAAGCAAGATCGGGCCAATCGTGACATTATTCCCAGAAGCAGACTTTAACAAGTTAAAGGAAATATTCGCTGCATCAAGATTTGGCATAATCAGTAAGTTTGCAGAACCTTTAAAGCGTGAGTTTGGAAAAGCAAAGTGACGAATGTTTTCATCTAATGCTGCATCACCGTGCATTTCACCTTCAACTTCGAGTTCTGGTGCAATCTCGGAAAGAATACGATAGGCTTCACGCATTTTTTGTGCACTTGGGTCGAATTCATCACTGCCAAAACTAGAATGTGACAGCAATGCAATGCGTGGTGTCATGCCAAAACGACGCACTTCTTCGGCGGCCAAAATCGCCATTTCAGCCAATTGTTCCGCAGTTGGATTGTTATTGACGTAGGTATCGGCAATAAATAGATTACGGTCTTCGAGCATGAGGGCATTTAGGGTAAAGAAGTTCTTTCTACCTTCTTTTAGCCCAATCACATCACGGACAAAGCCTAAATGTAGGTCGTAACTGGCATAAGTACCACACAGCATACCATCCGCTTGTCCAAATTTGACTAGCATGGCAGCAATCAAGGTTGAGCGACGACGTGCTTCACGTTGTGCATATTCAACGGTAACGCCTTTGCGTTGCATACTGTTGTAATAATCTTGCCAGAATTGTTCGTAGAGTGGATTTTTTTCCTGATCAACAATCTCAATATTGACGCCATGCTTTAAGCGTAAACCCAGTTTTTGAATATTCTCTTCAATCACCGCAGTACGACCCACCAAAATTGGTTTGGCGATACCATCATCTACAGCGATTTGTACCGCACGCAAGACACGTAAATCCTCACCTTCAGCATAGGCGATACGTTTTGGATCACTTTTTGCTTGTGAGAAAATCGGTTTCATCATAAAGGCTGAATTATAGACAAATTCTGATAAATTCTGACGATACGCTGAAAAATCTTCGATTGGACGTGTAGCAACACCAGAATCCATTGCAGCTTTTGCCACAGCAGGGGCAATTTCCAGAATCAGACGCTGATCAAGCGGACGAGGGATTAAATAATCACGCCCAAAAGAGGCTGATTTTTCACCATAAGTTGCAGCATCAGCTTCAACATGTGCCATGCGTGCAATAGCATGAACACAAGCAATTTTCATTTCTTCATTAATGGTGGTTGCACCAACATCGAGTGCTCCACGGAAGATATAAGGGAAGCACAGTGCATTGTTTACTTGGTTTGGATAATCAGAACGTCCTGTTGCCATAATTGCATCAGGGCGTACTTCAAGTGCATGTTCAGGTAAAATTTCTGGATCTGGATTGGCAAGGGCAAAAATAATCGGATTATCCGCCATTTGTTTGACCATTTCTTTGGTCAAAATACCTGCGGCAGATAAGCCAAGGAACATATCTGCATTGGCAATCACATCAGCAATCTGCGTAGCTTGAATATCTTGTACGTAGCGTTTTTTTGACTCATCCAAGCCTTCACGAGCTGTGGTTAAAAGACCACGAGAATCAGCAACGATAATATTGTCTTTATTGACCCCTAAGGCACAGAGTAAATCTAAGCATGAAAGTGCGGCTGCACCTGCACCAGAGGCAACAATTTTAATTTCATCAATTTTTTTATTGACGATTTGTAAGGCATTGAGCAACGCAGAACCAACAATGATACTTGTACCATGTTGATCATCATGGAATACAGGAATATTCATGCGTTCACGGAGTTTTTTCTCGATGTAAAAGCATTCTGGTGCTTTAATATCTTCGAGATTGATTCCGCCAAAAGTAGGTTCGAGCGATGCGACGATGTCCACGATTTTATCAGGATCATTTTCCGCAATTTCGATATCAAATACATCGACACCCGCAAATTTTTTAAACAGTACGCCTTTACCTTCCATGACAGGTTTAGATGCCAAAGGCCCAATATTTCCTAGTCCAAGTACTGCTGTACCATTACTGACGACCGCAACAAGGTTTCCACGAGCAGTATATTTTGCTGCCAACGCAGGATCTTTTTCAATTTCCAGACAGGGTGCAGCAACACCTGGAGAATAGGCAAGTGCTAAATCACGTTGATTGATCAGTTGCTTACTTGGGGTGACACTGATTTTACCTGGGCGAGGAAATTCATGATAATACAAGGCTTGTTGCTTTAAAGATTGATCGTCCATTTTGCTCTCGATTAACATTAAGCGGATGGGCTTAATTTATTGAAATTCATAAGTCATCGGGCGTGTAATATAGCATATTATACCATCACACAATAGTACAAATGACCTATTTTTTATGATTTTAGGGTGGTTTTACGATATTGCTTGTGGCATCTTTATGAATAAATGCTCACAAGCAATCTAACAATAGACCCTAATCTACAATCGCAAAAAAAGGTTCTTCCGTATAAGTCGATAAAAATTGTGTTGCTTGTTCTGCTGGCATCGGTTTACCGATGAGATAACCTTGTAGATAATCACAACCTTCTTGTACAAGAAAATGAAAGTGTTCTTGCGTTTCCACACCTTCGGCAACGACTTTTTTACCCATCGCCTTGGTCATGGCAATAATGGCTTTGACGATTGCATCTTGATTGGATGTGCCAATTTTGGAGATAAAGCTACGATCAATTTTAATAATATCAAAAGAATATTGTGCAAGGTAAGCAAGAGAAGAATAGCCCGTGCCAAAATCATCCAAAGAAACTCTGATATCACGTTGGCGTAATTGCCGCATGACATTTTTCACATCATCAGTATTTTCCATAATGGATGTTTCGGTAATTTCCAATTCGAGCTGACGAGAGGAAATGGCATATTTTTTTAAGGCAAAATCAATCTCTTCGATGAGATGCCCACGCTGGATTTGTTGTGCCACAATATTGACCGACACACTGATATTTTTAAAACCCATATCTGTCCATTTTTTGATTTGGGCACAGGAAATTTCCAGTACCAGCTTACCAATATCAGAAATCAGACTGGTTTCTTCTGCTAGCGGAATAAATTGAGCTGGAGGGATGATGCCATGTTCAGGGTGATCCCAACGTACCAAAGCTTCAAAACCTTCAATCGTTTTACTGATGGTATTGAGTTTTGGCTGGTAGTACACCACCAGTTCTTTTTGTGCGATTGCACGACGCAATTCACCTTCCAAATTAACTCGAGTGGCAGAAGATAGGCGTTCTTCATTATGGTAAATACGAATGGCATTCCCCCCAATACGTTTCGCTTCCAGAAGGGCGAGTTCCGCATGGTTGTTTAAGCTATCCATCTGACGACCATGTTCAGGGAAAATGGCCACACCAATCGAAATGGTCATGATAAACTCTTGATGATTGATTTTGAAGGGTTCTTCAAAGGCTTCAATCAATTTTTTACAATGTTCCATGATTTGATTGGTATTGTAATTACTTTCCAAAATGACCGAGAAATCATCAGCATTGAGACGAGCAACCACTACCGCATGGGCGTTGGCACGACGCAATCGAGTCGCAACTTGTTTTAACAGTTCATCACCACCTTGGTGATTGAGCAACTCATTGTAATATCTGAAACGATCCAGATTAATACGAATGATGGCAAATTTACTGAGTTGTTTTAAACTATTGGTTAAATGTGCATGTAATTGGTTATTGAAATAATAACGATTCGGCAAATCGGTCAGTGCATCATACGTTTGCAAATAAGATAAGCGTTTTTCTGCGGTTTTTCGCTCAGTTAAGTCTGTCGCAATGCCAATATACTGATTAACTTTGCCTTGTGTATCATAAATTGCATTGATATGCATCCACAATGGCAGCTCTTTACCATCGACCAATTCTTCAATTAGCTCACCCTCAAACTCACCCTTACTCATAATCTGATGTAAAATATTGAGATGAATTTGATGGGTTTCTGGTTTATGGTTTTTGGCAATATCGAACACATGGTGTCCTAATACTTCTTTTTCACTTAGACCCAATAAATCTAAATAATACGGATTAACATCAATATAATTTAATTTTTTATCCAGTACAAAAATACCTTGTGCGGCTTTTTTAAATACACTCGCAGAGAGTTGTAAGCGTTCTTCCGCTTTTTTCTCATTATTGATATTCCGCCGAATACCGACCATACGTAAAGGCTTTTGCGTTTTGGGATCACGTTGCACCACTCGTCCCATATCATGCACCCAAATCCATTGTTCGGTCTGATGAAATACTCGATAAATCGCTTCATAGCGATTGGTAAAACCACGTAAATGCTGACGCATTTCATGCTTAACATGTTCAAGGTCATCGATGTGAATAAAATCATTCAAATGATGAATATAATGATCCATATTTTTGATGGTATAACCGAATAGCTGTAAGAAGTTGCTGGTATTAATTAAGCGATTATGGATATCCCAGTCCCAAGAGGCAATACCTGCGGTTTCATGTGCCATTTTAAGGTTTTGGTGTGAACGTTCTAGTCGAGAATTGATTTTTTCAATATCAAATGTACGCTCCTGAACTTTTTCTTCTAGTACACTATTATGATGTTGTAATTCTTGTTTGATGGTTTGAGCATGTTGTTTTTCTTGTTCTAATAATACATTTAATTGTCCTATATGTTGTTGCTCTTGCTCATTTTGCTGTATTAATAATTGGTTTGTTGCTTGAGTTTTAATCGCTTGTAAGCGTGACAGGCTAAGAAAATAGCCCATACTTAAAACCAGCCCTGCATAAACATAGGCACTGATAGAATATAGACTATTTTGCACACTATCAAAATGGCTAAAATAGATCACCAAACTTGGAAATAAACCAGTAATGACAAAGCATAAAAAGAAGCGATAATGATAGCTTAGGGTAATCAAGGCACTCATGTGAATGACGATGCTATACATGACAATAATCACAATATTCATCAAACTTTGAACTTTTAATAATGGAATATTAAAAGAGAGCGTACCTAAAGAAATAAAAACGCCACAAATACTGATGGCAACATAAAGAAAAACTTCTTTGAATACATGCGAAACTTTTCTTTCAAGTAATAGCGTATGACTTAATACAATCCCGATCAGGAGTAAAAAAATTGCAACAGAACCCCAAATTTTAACCGATGTCGTGATAAATATTTCGCTCTTATATATAGATGCGAGCAATAGTATTACAACAATGCCTGTCATAAAACATAATAAATATTTAAAGTTTTTGAGTGACTCATTCAGTCGCAAATTTTTAATTAGGCGTTGTTCTTGTTTGCTAGATGAATCGCGGTTTAGCATATATTTCCCTTGATTTAGGAAAGATAAATCTTCTTCCCTAGGTTAGAGTGCCTGAATTCCTTGACACTGTGTTGTCTATGCAATAGGTGAATGCACTCATTCTACAGTACAATGCTATCCTTAATAAATCAAGGTGGTTTGGATAATTTTGCTCAAAAATCATTTAAAATAGAGTGAGGTAATACTCAATATGTATTCAAAATGCTTAATGCTACAATGGGTGCAGTTTCGGTACGTAACACACGTTCACCAATCGTCCATGCCAAAAAACCATGCTGTGTAGCTGTTTCTATTTCCGATGGACTGAGTCCACCTTCTGCACCAATGAGAATGGCAATATTGTTGGGTAATGGTGTGGGGAGCTGAAGGCTCTCTTGACTGAGTGCCATGACCAATTTAAGTGAGGCTGTACATTGTGCTATCCAGTCTTGTACCGACATCGGTGAGAGAATCTGGGGAATCTGATTCATTCCGCATTGTTCACAAGCAGCAATCGCAATGCCTTGCCAATGCTCGATTTTTTTCTGATCACGTTCATACTTCAGCCGCATTTCACAGCGTTCACTGGTGAGTAGTTGAATCGCATGTACACCAAGTTCGGTAGATTTTTGGATGGCATAATCCATGCGATCGCCTTTACTCATCACTTGCCCCAGCGTGACTTGAAAAGGTAGGGTACGGTTTTGTGGATTGAAATTTAAGATACGGATGGAAGCATCTTTTTTATTGATGTTCACCAGTTCAACCAGATATTCACCACCTTGCCCATTAAACAAGACGGCTTGATCGTGAATTTTTGCACGCAATACCCGACACCAGTGATGAAAAACCGTTTCTGTCAAGATGATGGTTTCACCAATATGTAGCGGGGCATCAATATAGAAACGGTTCATGCGTCACCTTTAGGCTAAACCTAAATCCAATACCAGTTGGCGTGTCGGTTCGATATTATTCATCGTATAAAAATGTAGGCTAGGTGCACCACCTGCAATTAAACGTTCGCACAGTTTGGCTACCACTTCATGTCCGAAGGCTTGAATACTTTTGCTATCATCGCCATACGCAGCCAATTGTTTACGTATCCAGCGTGGAATTTCTGCACCTGTACCATCAGCAAAACGAATCAAATTGCTGGCATTGGTCATTGGCATAATCCCTGGAGTAATTGGAATCTGCACACCTGCTTTTTCAAGGCATTCGACAAAGTAAAAATAGGCATCAGGATTGAAGAAAAATTGGGTAATGGCTGAATTTGCCCCAGCCTGAACCTTATCTATAAAATGTTGAATATCTGTATCAAAATTGGCTGCTTGAGGGTGCATTTCAGGATAAGCTGCCACTTCGATGTGGAAATGTTCCCCAGAATGCTCACGAATAAAGCGTACGAGGTCTTGTGCGTATGGAAGTTCACCTAGACCGACCTGACCTGATGGTAAATCCCCACGCAAAGCGACAAGGCGGTTTATCCCTTGTGCTTGATATAAGTCCAACAATTCGGCAATGCGTGCTTTGCTATCACCAATGCAGGATAAATGAGGGGCAACAGGTGTACCTTTGGCATTAAAATCATGGATGGCGGCTAAGGTGCGTTCACGAGTAGAGCCACCTGCACCATAGGTAATGGAGAAAAACTCAGGATTTAGGCGTTGTAATTCCTGATGAACAGCTCGTAATTTTTCCGCACCTGCATCAGTTTTTGGTGGGAAAAATTCAAAAGAAATTGGGATGTGTTTGGTCATGTTTAATATCTTTATCTTACGATTGAATGGGCGAACACAGTTCACCCTTACGAGATGGGCAGTAGAGGCGAACTGTGTTCGCCCAACAAACCATCAAAATTTTAATATTTATAGCTGTCTGACTTGAATGGTCCTTCAACCGCAACGCCAAGGTAATCTGCCTGTTCCTGTGTCAGTTGTGTGACTACACCGCCAAAACCTGCCACCATTGCTGCTGCCACTTCTTCATCAAGTTTCTTCGGTAAAACTTCGACACGAATCGCCGCTGGTTTTTGCTCGGCAGCTAAGTCTGCAAATTTTTCTGCAAAGAGGTGCATTTGTGCAAGCACTTGGTTGGCAAAAGACCCATCCATAATCCGTGATGGATGACCTGTGGCATTGCCGAGATTCACCAAACGACCTTCAGAAAGGAGGATTAAATAATCATCCTGTGCTTCAGAGCGATAGACTTGATGCACTTGTGGCTTGACTTCAACCCATGTGTAACCACGAAGGTAAGCGGTATCAATTTCGGTATCAAAGTGACCGATATTACACACCACAGCACCTTTTTTCAGACTATCCAACATAGCGGCATCACAGACATGATAATTACCTGTTGTGGTGACCACAAGGTCTGTATTGGCAAGCAAATCATGGTTAATATCTGATTTTTGTCCTGTCACGATACCATTTTGGTATGGAGAAACCACTTCATAGCCGTCCATGCAGGCTTGCATCGCACAAATTGGGTCAATTTCAGTCACACGTACAATCATGCCTTCTTGGCGTAAAGATTGTGCAGAACCTTTACCTACATCACCATAGCCAATGACCAAAGCACGACGACCAGATAACAACATATCTGTACCACGTTTGATGGCATCGTTGAGTGAGTGGCGGCAACCGTATTTATTGTCATTTTTGGATTTGGTGACAGAGTCATTGACGTTAATGGCTGGCACTTTAAGTGAACCATCTTTCCACATTTCAATCAGACGTGCAACGCCTGTCGTAGTTTCTTCGGTAATGCCATGAATACGCTCTAAGAGTGCAGGGTACTTTTCATGGACAAGGGCAGTCAAATCACCACCATCATCCAAAATCATATTGACATCCCAAGGTGTGCCATTGACATTAATTTGTTGTTCTAAGCACCACACATATTCTTCTTCGGTTTCGCCTTTCCATGCAAATACAGCAATGCCACGAGCTGCAATTGCGGCTGCTGCATGGTCTTGGGTCGAGAAAATATTACAAGAAGTCCAGCGTACTTCGGCACCGAGTTCAATCAATGTTTCAATCAAGACCGCAGTCTGAATGGTCATGTGGATACAGCCGAGGATTTTTGCACCTGCTAATGGCTTGGCTGCCGCATAGCGACGACGCAAACCCATTAATGCAGGCATTTCTGCTTCGGCCAGACTGATTTCTTTACGGCCGTAATCGGCAAGATTGATGTCAGCGACTTTGTAATCGGTAAAATTTTCCACGCTCATGCGGATCTCCTAAAGCTATTGAGGTCGTTCTGTTCGTGGATGTCGTTGTCATGAAGAAATGAGATTTCTTTGGTCGAGCCTAGCAATTTATTGCTGTTGAATAAATTGTTGCAACATCCCTCGACGATAGGTGTAGTATTGTACTTGGAAATGCTCTTAGATACCAATCCTGTTTTGTGCATTATGTATGCAATTATAAATACTGTTCTGTATTAGGTATAAAAAATGACCCTAAATCTTCCCGAATCGTTGTTAAATCTCAATGCAAATGGTGGTGTATTTGCTGTTTGGTTAATCCTGCGACATTATCGTATTCACATGGATGTTGCTGATATTGCCAAAATCTGTCGTCATGATCATGAGGAGGGAACATTTACCATTGCTTTGGCAGTTGCTTTAAAGAAATTGGGGTTTGAAGTTGCTTTTTATACTGATGTTGATCCGAATGTGAGTGATCAAGAACAATTAAGTTATAGCGATGCCAAAGTGCTCAATATTCCGATGGCGGCAGCGTTGAGTTATCCGCAGATTCAGCAAGCAGTGGATGCTGGCAAATTTGTCATCGTGTTTTATGATAGTTTGCAAGGCGTAGGTCATCAATCTTTGATTTATGCCATAGATCATCAGCACATCAGTTTTTGTGATAATTTTGAACCCATGTCTAAAACTATATTTGAGCAGCAACGCCAAGCGGAGGGAATTTGTCGGCAAGTGATTGTGGTTGAAGCACTTGTCTCACAACCATTTTGAATTTTAGACAGTGCCATCCCCTTTTGAAGGGGAAGGTTTAGGATGGGGTTGTAGCGGTATAGTGTAATGGTCAAGAAAAATTAGCCAGCCTTTTGATCGTAGGTTATAGATAATAACTGGTTTTGGTCATGGTTTTAGATAGCAGTGCCATGAAGATTTTAACAGGTTGAGGCAAATCAGCCGCACCTGCATGTAAAGCAGCATCTCGATGTTGTAATTCATCTACATTCATTTGCTGCAAAATCGCCCGAGAACGCTGATCTTGTGCAGGAAGTTGTTGTAAATGTGAGAGTAAATGTACACTCACCTGTTTTTCAGTTTCTGCCACAAAACCTAAGCTATATTGATCGCCTGCAATACCTGCAACTGCACCCATGGCAAAAGATAGGCTATACCAGACAGGATTAAGCAGACTGGGATAGCTATTTAGCTCTTTTAAACGGTCTTCACACCATGCCAGATGGTCTTGCTCCTCTTGGGCGGCATGTTGCATCTCCAAACGTACATGCGGTAATTTTGCCGTTAATGCTTGCCCATGATAAAGGGCTTGTGCACAAACCTCACCACTATGATTGACGCGCATCAGTCCAGCAACATGGCGAGCTTCATTGATGGTTAAGGTCGTCTCTTGTTTTGTCGCTGGGTTTTGTCGCTGGGCAGTGGTCGCATCAGGTACAAGGCTTCGCAATGCCTGATCAAAAGAACCAATAAGCTGATCTA
Source organism: Acinetobacter sp. (assembly GCA_008017315.1). Classification (GTDB taxonomy): domain Bacteria; phylum Pseudomonadota; class Gammaproteobacteria; order Pseudomonadales; family Moraxellaceae; genus Acinetobacter. The sequence continues at coordinate 29,169 of SSHE01000056.1, read as the reverse complement.
AACCTGTAAAGTGACGCATGATATTTTCCTTAATGCAGGTTCTCAAGAATAGAGCGAATTTTGAGAATTAATATTGTAGTGATGACGGCACTGAATAGCCCTGTCATGACAAATAAATAGAGTAGATTGAGTTGTAAAACACTCAGGATAATAATACAAAAAATTGCCGCAGCCACCATAAAAATTGCATTAAAAATATTGTTGGCAGCGACGATTCTGGCACGTTGATGGGATGGGGATTTGGCTTGCATCATGGCATACAGTGGCACGATATAGAAACCACCGCTTATGCCCAATAATGTTACTGCAATAAAGACATGATAATAATGCAAACCTTGCTGAAAAATTTGTGAGATGGTGAAATAGTCACCTTGCTGTACAGGAAGCTGGCTCAAAGCCCACGCCAGATAAAAAGCAAAAATCACCAAACCTGTTGCACCTATTGGAACAAGTTTGATATTGACCCGTTGTCCGCTCAATTTTTTACATAATGCTGAACCCATGACGACACCAATCGAGAAAAAAGTCAGTACCACACTGGATACATTTTCATTGCCATGTAGATATTGTTGGGTCATTTGTGGAATTTGCGTGATGAATGCTGCACCGTAAAACCAGTACCATGAATTGCCCAGTAGAATTAGAAAAATAAGCGGCAAACCATAGCTTAAACGTATCATTTGCCAACTGGTTACAAAAAAATTCCAATTGACCTTGAGCGTGCTGTCGGCAATCGGTTGTTGTAAAATCATGCGACTACAGAGGTAGCCAATGATGGCAACCATCACAATCGTTAGGCAAATCCACCACATATTACCAGCAGAAAGTGAAATCACAATACCACCAAGTACCATACCCAGTAGGATAGCAAGAGATGTCCCAGACTGAAACAAGGCATTACCAGCCATCAGTTCGGATTCTTGTAAAATATCAGGCAGCATGGCGTATTTAATTGGGCCAAAAAAAGCCGATTGTGTCCCCATTAAAAATAATGCCAATAACAATAGCCATAAATTGCCCAATAAAAACCCCAAACAGGCAAGCAGCATAATAAAAATTTCACCCAACTTTAATAATTGTACCAATCTCGCACGATCATAACGGTCGGCAAGTTGTCCAGCAGTCGCCGAAAAAATAAAAAAAGGCAGAATGAACAGTAAGGCAGCAAGATTATTTAAAGTGCTGATTTCCATACCATTTAAAGTAATCCAACCATAGGTAAAGACCATTAATAAAGCGTATTTATAGACATTATCATTAAATGCACCGAAAAATTGCGTCAGAAACATGGGTAGAAAACGTCGGGAACGTAGTAATTGTTTTGATTCGGTTGCCATAGAAAGACTCTTTTTATACGATTCGGGTAAGAATTTGTGTGTAGTGTAAAATAGTTTGTAAATTATGAATATAGATGCTTTACATTCTGCAATGAACTAAAGACAATCGGAGGCTGAAACACAACGAATATACCTGAGCCAAATATGTCGAATTTGCAACGAAAAATATTGACGCATTCAGTCTTGATGATTGCAATACGTGATGTTTTACGTTTATCCCAGCACAGCAAAATACTATTTTTTGGCGTAGGCTGTGTGTTGTCATCATGGGCGTATGCAGAAGAAATAGCTGTGACTCATCCCGATACCAGTAGTATCGATAAAGCGATTGAGAAACAAGTAGCACAACAGCAAGAACAGCAAGAACAGCAAGAACAGCAAGAACAGCAAGAACAGCAAGAATTACAACAGTATGTGCAGCAATTTGCAACAGATGCGGTGTATCAACTCAAAGATGAGGAGATCCCAACAGTCGATAGTGCCATGGTGAATAACATTATGGCTATTGCACAGCAAGCACAGCAGGATGCGATACAACAGCAATCACAGCTTGTGCCTGTTACGCCGTTGATACCACAACAAGATGTCGTGTCATCTAGTATTGAGAATCAGCAACAGCAAATAGACCAGTTTTTACAACAATTACAAGCGGAAAAACTGCAGTTACCTGAAGTACAAACAGGCAATCATGCTGCGACAATAGACACGCATGATCATCATTTGATAAAAAAAATAAAATCTAATTTTTTCACACGTTGGTGGAACCGTCATGATGAAGAAGCCGAACAGGTGGCGATTATCCCCAAAATTCAAGTCACCGTGGATGGTGTGCAGGGTGAGCTTGCCGATAATATCAAGGCAAAACTTTCGACCTTTACTGTAGATGCGTTTGAAGATTATAGTGTGGCTTTGCCGCAAATTAAAACGCTCACGACACAGGCGGCACAAGCAGTTGGTTATTATCAGGCAAATTTTCATTATGCCAAAGAAAATGAGACAAAATTAGCCATTGCAGTCAAACCTTATGAGCCTGTTCTGGTCAAATCCCAGCAGATTGAGTTTACAGGTCAAGGGGCAAAACGTCCTGCTTTTCTGGTGGTCAAAGCCGTCCCCGATTTGAATCAGGATGATGTGTTTGTGCATAATTTGTATGAAACGACAAAAAGCCGTATTCATAGTGCTGCCAGTAATCAAGGGTATTTTGATGCGTATTGGCGGATGCACGATGTCAAGGTGACACTGCCTGAAAATACCGCAGATATTCAGCTTAAATATGAAACAGGTGAACGTTATAAGCTACGTGATGTTGAATTTAAAATGAGCGATGAGAGTAAGCCTTTTCCTTTGCGTCGCTCGGTCTTGGAAAAATTGGTACCTTTTCAGGGTGGCGATGATTATATGGATTGGCGTATTACAGGTCTATCCAACAATCGCACCAACAGCCGCTATTTTAATTATGCTTTGGTCGATGTAATTAAGCCTGATCCAATTGAACATCCTCTGGAAGTACCAGAAGATGTTCAACATCTTTTGGCACAACAAAAACAGGCGACACCCACGCCGACCATGACAGATGAAGAACAGGCCGCACAGCAAGTCATCGTGGATGAAACCGTGTTTGCTGGTGCTGAAGAACAGCGTCCCCAGCTTGCACGTGTGGCAGAAGACATGAAAGCCAATGCAGCTTTGCAAGAAACAGAACGCTTAAAGCAGCAGGCACGAGAAGAAAAAAAGATTCCAGTCCGTGTAACGTTGAATGCAGATAAATTGAATAATTTGGAAACAGGGGTGGGTTATGGGACGGATTCTGGTGTACGTCTGAGAACACAATATCGCCGTTCTATCGTCAATGATCGTGGGCATAGTTTTGATGCCAATATGGAATTATCACAAAAACGTCAGGCGGTTGATGGGCGTTATATGATTCCTTATAAACATCCACTGGAAGACTATATGAGTTTGATTGGTGGTTATGAACGAGAAGTGCGTGGTGAAGTTGGTCAAGGTATTGAACTGGATATTGAATCTGCTGTCATGGGGGCAGAACGCACCATGAAACGCCCATTGGGTGAATGGCAGCATAATATGTCGGTACGTTATCGTCTGGATCGCATTACCACACAAGGTCATATTGATGAACAAGATATCCCCAATGCGTTTAAAGTGGTGAGTCATACGCCTGAACAAGAGTCATTGCTCTTTGGTTATGAAATTAGCCGCACCCAACAGGATAACCTTGTCAATCCCACACGTGGATTTAGGCAATTCTATCGTACCGAAGTGGGCAGTCAAAGTCTTTGGACTGAAACGGATATGGCAATTTTAAGTGCTGGTTGGCGTTTTATTTATTCTTTGGGAGATAATGCCGATCATCAATTTGTTGGGCGTGCCGATGCTGGCTATATTGTGAGCGATAATTTTAATCAAGTACCTTATAACTTGCGTTATTTTGCAGGTGGTGACCAAAGTATTCGTGGTTATGATTATAAAAGTTTATCACCAACGGAACAAGGTGTATTGATTGGTGGACAGGCGTTAGCTGTCGGTTCACTTGAGTACAATTACCAGTTTAAACAAGGTTGGCGAGCGGCAATATTTGCTGATGTCGGTAATGCTTATGATGACAAATTCAGTACACCAACCAAATATGGAGCAGGTCTAGGCGTACGCTGGGCATCGCCAGTGGGGCCAATTCGTATTGATGTTGCAGCAGGAATAGATGAAACCAGTATTCCAATTCGTCTGCATTTTTTTATTGGCCCACCACTGTAACGACAATCTACTATTTTTGGGATGATGTATGACTGATCAAACTGATGAGACCGTAATTCAATCAGGAACAAATAAGATATGGCGTGTAATACGTGGCATATTGTTTGTCCTGCTTACGATGCTGATCATTTTGCTTGTCACGCTTGGATTGTTGGCAAATTCGGATAAAGGTAGTCGTTGGTTATTAGAAACCGTGATGAACCAGCAAAAAATGATTCATTATCAATATGAACAAGGCAATCTGGTTCGTGGTTTAATCTTGAAAGATATTGTCGTTAAAGTCAAAAAAGTGGACGTTTTGGTGAGTCGTGCCGATGTGCGTTTGGGCTGGCGTGCAATAGTGGACAAAGAAATTCATTTGATGACCGCCAAAGTGGGTACGGTACAGGTGATTCATCATGCAGCACCCAGCCATGAACCCTTCAAACTTCCAGCCGTAAAATTGCCCTTTGTGTTGCGTTTGGATGATGCCAAGTTGGATAAATTGGTGATTCAGACAGCCCAAACTACATTAAATTTTTATCATATTCAACTGCATGATGCCGTATGGCAAGACTATAAAATTCAACTAAAAGACTCGGCCGTGGCGATGGATTTCCTCACCGCTAAAAATATCACAGGACACATTGAATTGAATCAGCACTATCCTTTGGATGTGCGTGCGAATGTCACGATTCCAGCATTAAATTCAATCAATTTACCACAGCTTGAAGTGATTGCCAAAGGAGACTTGGATACCTTAAAAGCAGGTGCAGCAACCGTTACGCCTGATATTATTTCAGCTTATGCGGTTGTGCATCCGATACGCAGTGCTGTGCCGATGCTGGGTAAAGTGTACTGGAAGGCCTTGCATGTGCCGATTGTACCTGAACAAAAATTGTATTCAGATGCAGGTCAGATTGATGTGTCTGGTGATTTGCATCAACTCAATTTTGCAGTTTTGACAGATTTATCTGGACAATATTTACCCAAAGGAATGTATCAGGCAGATTTAAATACCGATTTAAAACAACTGAACATTGAAAAATTGACTGCTCAACTCATGCAGGGGCAAGTGGATTTAAAAGGTTATCTCAATTGGCAACAAGGGATACATTGGGATATTACAGGGCGTACGCAAGGGATCAATCCGAAGCATGAGCAGATTCCAGCAATGCTACAAGACTTTTTACCTGCGAATATGAGTGGAAAAATTGCATCCAAAGGTCATATTGAGGGCACACAGCCAAACGATATTCAGGCCACCGTTGATTTTGACCATGCCGAGCGTTGGCAGCTACAACTGAAACAGCTTGTAGCAAAATCCCAACAGGCAGAACCATGGCAAGTCAATGTGGCATGGCATGGGATAAATCGGGCATTGCCTTATATTGGTTGGTTGAATAGTCAGCAAGGTAATGTAGGACTGGTTTTGGCAAAACAAGGGCAAGAGATTCAACTGGCAACCGATATTCGCCAGCATGCACAATCCAGCTTACCTGCAGGGCATTATGCCGCACAGCTCAAAATTGCCAATCAAATTTTAACAGTCAAAGATTTTCGCCTCACCCAAGGCAATAGTGCATTATCAGGTCGGGTGGTCGTCCAGTTACCGACAGATAAAACAGCCTTGAAATGGGATGGTCAAATCATGGCCAAACACTTTAATCCACAAACATTGGTCAAAGCCGCACCTGTGAATGATTTAGATGGTCAATTGTTATTACAGGGTTATCAGCAACAAGAAAAATATATATTGAAGCTCAAGGATATTCAGCTTACAGGGCGGATTCCTCAGGCACAAGGCGTACACACTGTAAGTTTGACAGGACAATCAACCCTTGCAGCCTTAATGCACACAGGGCGGCAAAAAGGTTTAAAAAGTTTTGCGGTCAAATATGATGGTGCACTGAATGCCCAAAACTATACACAAGGTGTGTTACGTGTCGCGCTTTCGGGTACGCCACAGTTTTTGAATATAGCGGAATTGTATCATCAAGGTGCAGCAGGGCAAATCAATGCCAAAGGGCGAGTGAATCTAGTACAAGGCATTGCGTGGGATGTACAGGCAAATGTCCAGCAATTTAAACCACAATATTTTATCTCTAGTGTGCAAGGTGATATTACAGGTCGGGTGAAAAGTACAGGGCAGTGGTCTGAACAACACAAAAATATTCGTATTCAGGATTTAAATTTGCGTGGGCAATTGAATCAAAAAGCACTTTTGGGACAGGGTAATCTCGCCCTGAATTTTACTCAGGCACATGGCTTTGTGCCGCAGCAATTTGAAGCCAATCAACTGGTTTTGAGTTATGCCAATAATGTGTTACAAGCCAATGGTAATGCACAGCGTTTGCAAATAAATGTCAATGCGGCAAATTTATCCGAATTATATCCAGAACTACGTGGCACGATGAAAGGGGTTATTGCGTTACAAACGCAACCACAGTTGCATGCAACATCCAATTTGGTGATGCAAAATTTTGCCTATGATGATTTATTTAGTATTGATAAAGCAAGTTTAATTGGTACATTACCGACAGCACAGCAGCCATCACAAATGGTTTTACAGGTTCAAAATCTCAAAAATGCTGAGCGTCGTATAGACAGTGCCAAACTGGAACTCATCGGGACACGTCAGGCACATGTGCTCAAAATTCAGGGGCAAAACAAACTGAGTAAATTCTATGCCCAACTTGCAGGTGGCTTTAATCAACAAAATGATTGGCTGGGGCAGTTGCAACAAGGTAGCTTTGATTCCAATCGAGTGAGATTACAACAAAGTCAGCCAAGTGCGATGATTTATCGTCATGCCAATGCCCAGCTTAGCCTGATGCAACATTGCTGGCATAATCATTATTTTGCCCAAAGTCAGATTTGTTTAGATCAACCATTATTGGTCAGTAAGGCACAAGGAGCGATTTCTGCGACAGTTAAAAATATGGAATTGGGTGATTTTGCTGCATATATGCCAACAGGTTTGGCACTTAGTGGCAAACTCAATGGGTATAGCCGTGTATCGTGGCAACATGGTCAGCCGATACAGATGGATACTCAACTGATTACACGTACAGGTAATATTGGTTTGACTACTGATGAAATGCTCGAACAGCCTATGGCTTCTCTTGCATATAACGAAATTCGTCTGGATGCCAAAACCTTGCCACAAGGTTTATCGTTACGCTTAAATGCTGATACACCGCTATTGGGTACGGGTCTAATGAATGTCTTGATTGGTACACAGGATAAAGACAAAAGTATTTCTGGCGATATTATACTCGAGAAAGTAAAACTCAATTTATTCAAACCTTTTGTATCTGATGTTCGGATGCTTGATGGGCAGTTATCTGCCGCTGGGAAATTATCAGGCACATTAAAACAACCGTTATTTAATGGTGAAATTCATTTAAAAGATGGAAAAATTGCCATGATTAGCGTGCCTTTACAGCTTGAAAATATTCAACTTGCCTCATCTATTCGAGGAAATACAGCCACAATCAATGGGGGGTTTAGTGCAGGTCGTGGTGCAGGTCGTATTACGGGCAATATTGATTGGCAGAAAACACCACACATCCAATTGAAAGTTTCTGGTCAAGAATTGTTGGTTGCTCAACCACCCATGGTCAGTGCAGCAGTTTCCCCCGATATCAATATTGATATTCGCCCAATGCAAAAGCAACTGATGGTGAATGGTCAAGTGGCTATACCACGTGCGGTGATTTCCATGCCTGAAAGTAATCAAAGTGTGATGACCACCTCTTCAGATGTAAGGATTGTCGAAACAGGTAAAGAACAATTAGCCCTACTCAAAGCAGCCAAACCATGGAATATTCATGCCGATATTGCGGTGATCTTGGGGCAATCTGTAGTATTTCGTGGTTTTAATAGTACCATTCCACTGGTTGGGCGTTTGAATTTGTCACAACGTGGTGCAGTCATGGCAATGCAAGCCAATGGTGCGATTGGGGTCAGCCGACAGGTGAAAATTGAAGCCTATGGGCAAAGTTTGGACTTAAACCGTGCCATTGGGCGTTTCGCTGGTGAACTTGCCAACCCCGTTGTGGATATTGATGCAACCAAGAATGTACAAAATTCAACCATTGGCGTTGCTGTAACAGGGGTTGCCAATCGTCCAACCGTGCGGATTTATAATGATGCAGGTTTGACCGAACAGGAAGCATTAAATGCGTTATTAACAGGGCGAATTAGTACAGGTGCTGGAGGAGGGGTCAATAATACCGAAGGCTTTAAATCCGATGTCAATAATACCATTGCTGCCGCAGGGCTAAGTCTAGGTTTAGGTGGAACACGAGCCTTAACCAATCAGATTGGGCGTAGTTTTGGTTTAAGTGGTTTGGCACTGGATGCACAGGGTTCTGGTGATGACACGCAAGTGAGCGTAACAGGTTATATCACACCTGATTTATATTTACGTTATGGCGTGGGTATTTTTACCCCAGTCAATAAATTGACCTTGCGTTATCAGGCGAATCGACGTTTATATGTGGAGGCGAGCTCCTCGTTGGAGCGTGCAGTGGATTTATTTTACAATTGGCGATTCTAGTGATGAATCATTGATTTTAAAATGTATTTTAAAAAACACAACTAGGTCAAACATCTCACCTAGTTGTGATATATTTAGTGCCCATGGTGCGAATGCGTTGTGGTCACGTCACTACTTTCAGTTTGTGAATGCTGCATTTTTTTATGCTGCTGACTTGGCATATAGTCTGGATCGGTTTTCATCGCAAGATAAAACAGTCCGAAAAAGCAAACCGTGATGATCGCCGCAATGATGACACCTTTCCAACTGATTAAACCACCAGAGACTTGATTACTCATCGTGTATTCCTCAATGTTAAACAGAAAATAGTCAGGGAAATACAACATGTTATATTTCCCCATAAACGCTAAAACTTTATTGACATTCTCGCCCAATAATTTCGCCCAATATTATTGAACTGTTGTTCACTGGCATAACCAAAACCTGAACTGCCTGCTTTATTGAGATGTTCAGCATAAGTTTTGTTGAGCACATTGTCGATACCCAAGGAGATATCCGCAGCCTGATTGAAACGATATGTACCATTTAATGCCAGTGTCGCAAAGCCTTTGCTTGGCGTTATATCATAGCCGACAATATTACCTTGATGGTGGGCAATACGATTTTGTTTGGCAACCGTACGCAAATACGCACCTAGGCTGTAATTGTCCTGTACATAGCGTAAATTAAATCGCCCTTCAAGTGGTGCAATTTGTGGCAGGGTAATATCATCAGTGGTATTTTTACCCCACGCATACGCCAAATTGGCATCCGCCGTGATTTGCTCGTTAAATTGATAACTTAAGCCTGTTTCTGCACCAGCAATCACTGCATCAACATTACTCGCACCAGCACTGATGCCATGGCTCATTCCTGCCATAGCATGATGATGGTAACGCATCAGAATATAATCCTGTATCTGCCCAACATAAGCCGATGTGGATAGATTGAATGCACCATGCTGATATTGTACGCCTAAGTCTAGTTGTGTGGTTTTTTCAGGATTCACACCGTTAAAGGTATTGCTTGAACCCATATTGCCATGTGCTGGACTAAATAATTCCCAATAATCGGGCATACGCTCTACATAGCCCACACCGATATAATGTTTTATATCACCTTGCGAATTTTCACTGTCCAGACGAATAAAACCACTTGGGAGGGTTTTATTCAACTCAAGTTGATAGCCTGCCGTTTTGGATGCTGCACGCAAGTCTTTGACATTCACTTCATCAGCACGAAGCCCTGTCACCAAAGTATGACCAACAGACAGTGGGGTCGTCAGCTCGGCAAATACGCCATAGGATTGAAATTCCATGTCCTTAATACGAGGTTTATTGACATAGCTATTGGACATGCCGCCACGCTGAGCATGTTGATTGTATTGCTGATCAATCCCTGTTTTAAGTTGCATATCGGCAAATGCCAATGTCGTTGCCAGTCGTGCATTTAAGGTTTTACGAGAAACATTACTTGCCATCGGCATGGACATCCCACCTGTGGGACTAAATGGACGTAAACTAAAATTATCCATCACATGATCATTAAAGTTATAGTCAATTTGTGCTTCAAGTTGGCGAATATGTTCTGAAATATCAGCTTGATGATATTTTAAACCCACACTTTCTCGTGCAAATTTTGCCCCGTCCATACTTCGACCTGCATATAGAGCTTCACCATCGGAACGCCCTGCATGAAGTTCCAGTTGTGTGTCACCATTAGGTGTCCAGCCTAAAGCAATATCGCTACTCCATTTTTGCCATGAAGATGGCACAGTATCGCCATTGCCATCCTGATAACTGTCTGATTCTGAACGTGTCGCATTTAAACGGGCATAGACTTGCTGATGACCAATAGCCGTATCAATAGTGTGGTCTAAACGCCCATACGAACCCATCACGACACTGGCTTGTCCCTGATACGGTTGTTCATCAAATTGTGGGGCTTTACGAGAAAAAATCACCGTTGCCGCAGATGCAGTATTGGCGTAAGCAACGGTTTGAATCCCTTTAATGACTTGAATTTCATCAAAACTTTCAGGTGAAATATAAGAAGTTGGGGCATCCATACGAGAAGGGCAAGCACCTAAATTTTCTGTACCATCGGTCAAAATCTTAATACGTGAACCAAACATACCTCGAAAACTGACCTCACCATTCGTCCCACCACTTTGGATGCTATTAAAACCCATGATACTTTTGAGATAAGCCGCACCATCACTGGCGGGTACAGGCTGAATCGGCTGTTTGGGATCGGCAGTCACGATTAAGCCATTGGCAGTCGTGTTCTGTTGAGCGGTCACTACAATAACAGGCAATTGATAAACATCGTGTTCATGTTCAGCATAACTGAACTGGGCAAGCGTACATAAAGAGATTGCAAACGCAATCGGTTGCAATTGAAACAATTGATTCATGATTTGTACTCAAACATAAAAATAAACAAGAACAGACTGAAAAAAACAGTCCTTGATAGTGTTTAAATCCATATCGGTACAGGTGGAGCACGACCTTGAGGCAGTAAAAATAAACGCTGTAAGACAAAATAAACATAGATCAGCTGACGTTTAAAGAATAATAAACGTAGCTGAATCGCAGTCAAAACCTCTTTGACCCCGAGCTCAGGTGGCAAAACCAGATTGGCATACACCGTACAATACTGACATTGATGATTCATGTCATGTTGATGTGTCTGAATGTGCTGTGAATGCAGTACCGAAGATGAGGTATGCTGCTGCTGATCGGTTGCCAAATGCTGTGTATGCTGATGAGAAGAATGCTGCTGTGTTAAATCTAAGAGTAAGGTACGAGAAATCGTTTCACAAATCGGTGAAACTTGATATTGCTTAGGCAGTAAAGGCTGCAAAAAGACAGCGATTTGTAAAAATACTGCAAAAAAACTCAGCAATATTCCAAATAGATTGAACAAGCTGGACACTCATTGCACAAGAAGAATAGCGGAAAATTATACATGGATTTTATGCAAAATTGTACTTCATTACGGCAATGAAAAAAAGTGAATGCGAGCAGTTGATTTTTTAAGATGATGTCCCCATGTTAGATAAAACCATATTGTTTCATAAACTAGGATAAAAATTATATGTTATTCCACCTGCCAAAACTGCCATCAGAATTAAGAGTGATTCATTTAAATCAAAGGATTGGACAGCAACGCCGTCGCATGGCAACCGCCACACTGGGCAAACTTGAGCAATTACAACTCAATGCTCAGCTTAAAAAAGAAGCCTTATTACGCAAAAAAAATGACCAGAAAATTTTCGTCGTGGACTTTAAAGGCGATGTCTATGCTCATGCCGTAGAACAACTCCGTGAAGAAATTACCATGATACTGGCGACCGCAAAGGCAGGCAAAGACCGTGTGGTGGTTCGTTTGGAAAGCCCTGGTGGTGTGGTGCATGGCTATGGTTTAGCAGCAGCACAACTGGTACGTTTGCGTGATGCAGGCTTTCACCTGACCATTTGCGTCGATAAAGTTGCAGCCAGTGGCGGTTATATGATGGCATGTATTGCCAATGACATCATTGCCGCACCTTTTGCGATTTTAGGTTCGATTGGTGTAGTTGCACAATTACCAAACTTTAATAAACTATTGAAAGAACACAATATTGATTATGAAGTCTTTACCGCAGGTGAATACAAACGCACCGTCACTGTATTTGGTGAAAATTCGGAAGAGGGCAAAGCCAAATTTGAACAAGAACTACAACAAACCCATCAGCTCTTTAAGCATTTTGTGGAAAATTACCGTTCACAACTGGATGTGAGCCAAGTTGCCACAGGTGAACACTGGTATGGTGAAGATGCATTAAAACTCAAATTGGTGGATAAATTGCAAACTTCAGATGCGTATTTGCTTGAGCTTTTGCCGCAACACGATATTTATGTCATCAATACACGTAAAAAACCCACTTTGGGTGAAAAACTCGGCTTACAGGCGGCACAAATGGCACAATCGGTTGTGCCTGCAGTACTCGAAGCCGCCCAAACCAGTTTAATCAAACTGGCACAGCGTCGCATTGAGCTGCGTGACCCACAATTTTAAATTGTTTCACAATACTCAACCACGATATCAACGTCGTGGTTTTTTTATGGGTTGTATTGGCAAATGTTGAGAAAATCATAGGAACTTTGCCAGACAATCGTTACAATAATACAGGCTAGAATTTTGAGTGTATTTATGTTGCGTATTTTCTTAAAAGATAAACAAAAATTTGTTGATTTTACCGATTATCCAAGCGATGAACCTGTCAAATTTGTCATGAATTTTAAGAAAATATTCCCATCCATTGCGGATTTTCTTTTACCTGTATTGCCGAATAATGAAAAAGATTTAAGCCAAATCACATGGGAAAGTAATGAACAGAATTTTAATTTATTTAAACGCTTGATTCAGGAATGGACAACCATTGAACTACGTTTAACCGCAATGAGCACATATAAAAATCAGCAATTTGCCAATACATTGGTTAAACAAGCTCAAGAAGCACGAAAAAAATTTCAGTCCACTCAAACACGATTGAATTTGTTACATGCGGACTATGTGTTTTTGCAAGCCATTCATAGTGTGTTGGATGCTGAGTTTGTGGCGTTAGGCACAGCATTTTATTTGCCAACCTTAAGGCAGAACTGGCAGCAGGATATTCCTGCACACATTTTAAATATTGAAATTTAATTTAAAGTATTGATATTTATTCATTTTTTATATTTTACTGCATATAACTTTTATTATGTGCAGTAATTTTAATACCATTTGATGACACGATGATTTCTCCTTTATCATCGTTCCGTAGCCGTTACATCTTTACGCATGGCTTTAGAAAGCTCTTTTGCGCTTCTCACACGTTCATCAAATGACTGGCTAATGTAAGTCATCGTAGTATTAATATTGGCATGTCCCAAATGCTTTTGCGTAGATACCACATTCGCCCCATAGCTTAATTGGTGTGTCGCACAGGTATGCCTAAATGTGTGCGGCGTTGCTTTACGCAGTTCTTCGGCAATGTAATAATCTTCACAATCATTGGCTGCATCGGCAAGACTTTGCTCAATGGCAAAATTGATACCACGACTGGAAATACATTCTGCACTACGTGAAATAGATGAGCTGGCTTTGGTAATACTGGGAATCACAGCAATATCATCTTCATTGGGTGATGGCATTTTGCTCAAACCGATGCTTTCCCGATAATACGTCAATTCATCCAACAAGTGCTCCGATACGATAATTTTATGTAATTTATTGCCTTTCATTTTAAATTTGGCCACAAGGATTCGTCCTTCTTGACTTTGTTCAAAGCCAAAGCAATTCATCATCAATCCAACCACCGATGAGCGACGCATACCTGTGTAGTATAAAAAGTGCATCAACCAACGGTCACGGACAGCTTTACTACGATTTTTAACTTGGGTATTTTGGCTTTGATATTTAAGCCATTGGCTGAGATAAAGCCACGCATCCAAACTGAGTGCTTTATCTACGCCTGAACTGTCATAATCCGTTTGGGTTTTAATTTTCACCGAAAGTTTTACAGGATTATATTCCATCACTTGTGCATGAATCATATAACTGTAAAAACTACCCAAAACAGTTTGAGCATAATGTACCGAATTTAGGCACAAAGGTTTTAATAATACTTGGGTTTTGAGAGGTTCTATGAGCTGATTGAATGGTTTAAGCCAGCGTTCATCAGGATTGAGCAATAAGGATAGATATTCATTAATATGATCCGTCTTAATATGTGCATAATGTAGCCCAACTGAATCACAATAGATTAAAAATCGTTTAATTTCTTTGAGATAACTTTTCAAAGTATGTTCAGAATTGCTACAAGAATAGGTAATCCACGCCTGTATGACATCTATTTCACTTTTTGCACCTAAAGGATTATCTTGCAATACATAATCATGTAGATGGGTACTGATGAAATGTCCTGTTATACCGTCCATAGATGCCGCCTTTGAATCCCATCACTCATCACTTGATAGATATTTTGCCATTTTGGAGAATCTGCCAACATCTGCTGATGTAAAGTCAGAATATTGTGGTCATGCCGTTTTGCAGGCCCAGTCTGATTGTGCACTGCCGAAAAAAATTCTAGTTTGCTGGCAGTTTCCATAATCAAGGGTTGTAATAATCCTGTATCGACATGTTGTGATTGCAGAATTTGCTGGGCAATATCATAGCAGTAATTACTAAAATTACAGGCAAATACTGCCGCCAAATGCAAGGCTAATCTTTGCTGTGACGAATAATGATAAATTTTTGCGGTGAGTAATTGTGCTAAATATTCTAAAACCTGTATATCCTGCGGCTGTACGGCTTCCAGAAAAATCGGGACATTTGACCAGTTTACTTGATGTTCAAAACTAAAGGTTTGTAAGGGATAAAATACCCCTGCCCTTAGATTTTTATCCGCTAAACTCGTGATATCTGTACTACCTGAAGTATGTACCACACAGCCCTGATAGTTTAACTGTCTCAATTGTTCGGCAACATGGATAATTTCTGCATCACTTACGGCAATAATCAGTATATCTACCAAAGCAAGCTGTGTAACATCATCTATCGCAATTGCATTCACCTGTTGGGCAAGTCGTGCCGCATGGTGTATATTACGGCTTAAAACCTGCTGAATCTGCACATGGGCAGCATAGAATGCAGTCGCTAATTGCGTCGCCACACGCCCAGAACCTATCAGGGAAATTTTTAAATCTTTCATATCTTTTATTGATAATACTGACGTTTGTATTTTGCATGTAAAAATGCAGGAATCAAACCTGTTAAAGCTGCACGAATATCTGCACGTTCATTAATCAACTGATGTGAACCTTCTTCCAAAATCAGTGAAGTCTGTAAGCGAAATTTGCGACGGATATATTCAATGTTATAACGCCAGTCCACAGTCTGATCGAGTGCCCCTTGAGCCAACCATACAGGAATACGACAGGCTGGGCGGTTTTCCATCTGCACCATCCAGCGTGTCATGGCTAGAATCCAATCCATGCTCATGGTACGTGGCTGTAGTGGGTCTTGTAAACGCACAAAACGTAAAAATTCAGGATTATGATTGTTGCGTTTAAAATGACGTGGCACTTGACGTTTAATCCGACTGATAATCCCCAAACCGATAGAATTATGCCACCATGCAGATTTTGCAGGACGAATTAATGGGGATAATAACAATACTCTATCGATCATCGGTTCGGTACGCTGTTCGGCATATTCCAGTAGATGCTGCATCCAAATTGCCCCACCTGTACTTTGTCCGATACCCAACCAAGGCTTAGGCAGTTGATCAGCCTGCTCTACCTCAGCCTTAATACCCAATAATACATCCTGATAATCATCAAAATCGGCAATCCCTGCCACAGTACCATTACTTAACCCATGTCCAGGTAAATCATAGGTCAAGACACTAAAGCCTTGCTCAAGGATTTCTTTAATAATGGGCTGATAAATCCCACTATGCTCCAGATAGCCATGGATCAGCCAAACTGTCCCTTTGACTTGTTCGATATCTTTGGGTTGAAACACCTGTACATGGATACGAAATTTTGACACATTCAGATAACCTTGCCAGTGATGGCAATCCAATTGCTGTAAGCCATACAATAATTGATAGCCTTCCAGTATCGGGTTAATCAAAGTCGATGCCGACAAATTCAGTCGATTGAGTGCCTGCGGGGTATCTTCCCGATTGGGTATAGGCAAATCAATGGTTTGCAGTACCACAGGATTCATAAATGGGATATTAGACATCTTTAAGGAATCTCTCGACAGTTACTTTCACCAAACCATACATCACGTAAGGTTGCTAGAATTTCATACGTTGCACGGCGACTGTGCATCAGATTTTGGGATGACGGCTGCCATTGCGTCAATGGATGAGGTAATGGTGAAATCACTGGTTGCGTAGCAATGCCATTGATCGCAAATAAACGTTGTGAACGTGGCATATGATAAGCATCCGTAATTAAAAATACTGTGGGTGCACCGCCCTGTTTTTGTAATAATAATGCACTAAAACGGGTATTTTCACAGGTATTCATACTGCTATTTTCTAAAAATTGTGCCTGAATACCGTGCTGTTCCAGCCATTTTTGCATATATGGGGCTTCCACACCGCTTAACACAATCGGCAGATGCTGTTGCTGATAAATCTGTACGGCCTGTTCTAACCGTTTTTGGGTATAAGCATTCACCACAATCTCGTCCTTTTTGCTGCCTGTGGTCAGACCACCACCAAGAATGACAATAGCATGAGGCTGATGCAACGAACGCTGCAAGAAAAAATTTTGTTCAGGTTGCACCAGCGGTGTGGCATTTGGGGTGAGCGGTTCAAGTTGGATCAGCTGTGCATCTTGAGTCAAAAATGCCTGATAACGTTGCAATAATGAGGCATTGTGTGCAGTATGATCACGATGTATAGAGGTCAATGTATCAGATAACTCAATCGCATCTTCTTGATGCTTTTTATCAGGATATAGTGTGATCTGATGTGGTGTGGTATTTAAGTCGAGCTCTTTTTTCGATAGTTTTTGTTCTGCTAATAATTGCATAAGAAGCTGATAACGCTGTTGTAAGTGTAAAAATTTTTGCCCATTACCTTGTTCTAAGGCTTGATTGACTGCATCTAAATAAGCACGTCTAGCCAGCCATTCGGGCGAACCTGGTTCAAAATGATTTTCGGTACTGAGTTGCCCATTTTTTTGACTTTGTGCAGCAATGGGATCAATCTGTGGCGTGATAAAATAATCCAGCAACCATAAAGCACTTCGAGCATAAAAAGGCGAATAAACAAAAACCGTCACCAGTGCAGCCAAACTCAAGAATACGCAAAGCCGACGTAATAAAATCACTATTGCATGCACTTTTTCCGTCATTCTTTCGACCCTTAGGCTATGTTACTTCAGCACATCATGCGTTAATACTTGTCCAGATTCTCCCAATAATACAGGCTCAGGCTCTAAAGCAATAGCAAATTTTTGTTGGATTTCACTTTGAATGTGCTGATAGGTTCGTTGTACATCTTGTAAGCTGGCATTGCCATAATTGACCAGTACCAGTGCTTGGCGTTCAAACATCCCAACATGCCCGAGACGTTTTCCTTTCCATCCCACCTGTTCAATCAGCCAACCTGCTGCAACTTTTTCATTGCCATGACTTTGTGGATAATGTGGTATCGTTGGGTAAGTGTGCTGTAATTGGGCAAATTGTTCGGCGGTCAAAATCGGATTTTTAAAAAAACTACCTGCATTGGGATACTGTTGTGGCTGTGGTAATTTTTGCCGACGAATCTCAATGATGGTTTTGAGTAATTTTTCAGGGCTTGGCTGCTCACCGACACGCTGTGCGACATCCGCATAATTGAGTTTTAATTTCGCCTGTTTGAGTAATCGAAAACTCACCGCATAGATAATATAACGTCCAGCATGTCGTTTAAACAGACTATCTCGATAGGCAAATTGACATTCTGCCGCACTCAACATGATATGCTGATTGTGTTGTAAATCGTATGCCCACACCTGTTCAATAAATTCCCCAACTTCAACCCCATACGCCCCAATATTCTGAATCGGTGCTGCTCCGACCCGACCTGGAATCAAGGCCAAATTTTCCAGACCATGATAGCCTTTACTGCAACATTCACAGACAAAATCATGCCAGATTTCACCTGCCTGTACTTTGATGACAATATCGTCTGCACTTTCTGCCAAAATTTGCTGCCCTTGCGTCAAGATATGCAAGGTTAAAGCCTGAAATTTCTCAGGTAACAATAAATTGCTACCACCAGACAGGACAAAAATATTCAAATGATGGGCTTTGGCATACGCAATCGCAGGCTCTAAGGCTTCAATCTGCGTTAAGGCAATATAATCACTACACTGGCTGGTTAATGCCAACGTATTCAACGACGTTAAATCAAAATGATGTTGTACTGAAATCACAGTGCATCCCAAGCGTGAGTAAAATATACGTTATCCACTGCAAAATACTGCGAGTGATAGAAATTTCATGCTACATTAGCAAATTTGCAGCCATTACAAAAGTTTCAGGAAGAAAAATGTCCACTTTTCAATTCCAGAGTGTCGCCAATATTATCAATGGTATAGATAGCTTGCAACAGCTCGGTACAGAATGTAAACGATTGAATATCCAACGTGTTTTATTGGTGACAGATCAAGGAATTTTGCAGCAAAATTTGCAGCAACCTATTTTGCAACAACTGCAACAAGATGATATTGATGTTATCATATATGCGGATGTGCAAGCCGACCCACCTGAACAGATTGTTGAATTGGCAGTTGAATTTGCCAAACAACAGCATATTGATGGTGTGATTGGTTTGGGTGGTGGTAGCTCACTCGATGTGGCCAAATTGATTGCGGTGCTGAGTCATCCACAGCAAACCCAAAAAATTCAAGAGATTTATGGTATTGGTCAGGCACAAGCCCCTCGTTTACCTTTAATTCAAATTCCAACCACCGCAGGAACAGGCTCGGAAGTTACGCCGATTGCGATTGTCACCACAGGCGAAACCACTAAATCAGGGGTAGTCGCACCGATTCTGTATGCCGATAGTGCAATTTTGGATGCAAGATTAACGCTCAATCTCCCTGCACATATTACCGCCGCAACAGGTATTGATGCGATGGTACATGCAATTGAAGCCTTTACCTCCAAACATAAGAAAAACCCCTATTCTGATATGCTCGCCAAACAGGCATTACAATTACTGGATCAAGCATTGCCTATCGTTTTGCAGCAACCACAAAATTTACAGGCACGTCAGGATATGCTGTTTGGTGCTATGCTGGCTGGACAGGCCTTTGCCAATGCACCTGTGGCAGCAGTACATGCACTTGCCTATCCGTTGGGTGGACGTTGTCACTTGTCGCATGGGCATTCCAATGCACTGGTTTTGCCTGAAGTTTTAAAATTTAATTTACCTTATGCCACGACGCACTACGCTGAGTTAATGCGTTGCCTCCAGCCACAAGGGCAAGCTGATGATGCGACTTTAGCCAAGCAGTTTATTCAACATATCCAAACGGTTTGTGAAAATAGTGGTTTAACTTTAAAATTAAGTCAGTTAAACATTGACGCTAATGTATTGCCCACACTGGCAGCGGATGCCATGTTACAAATACGCTTACTGATGAATAATCCTCGTGATGTCAGTCAGGCGGATGCATTGGCAATTTATCAGGCAGCCTATTGATGAACATAGAAATTTTAACACGTACGGATTTTCATTATTTTCTCAATATCGGCACACGCTGGGCGGATAATGATATTTATGGTCATGTCAATAATGTGGTGTATTACAGTTTTTTTGATACCGCAGTCAATACCTTCCTGATTCAACATGCTGGGCTTGATATTCATGCTGGCGATACAATTGGTTTGGTGGTGGATTCTGGATGCAGCTACTTTGCACCACTTGCCTATCCCGAACAGATTGTAGCAGGGGTTCGGGTATTAAAATTAGGCAATAGCTCGGTACGTTATCAGATTGCTTTATTTAAAGAAAATGAACATTCGGCAGCAGCACAAGGACATTTTGTACATGTTTATATTGCACGAGAGAGCCGCAGACCTCAGCCATTACCTGATGCGATGCGTCAAGCATTGGCTGTTTTAACCGTAACCAATCCCCATTAAGTTTTCAGCTTTAAATCTACAACTTTTGCCGAAAATTGTGCAATCATTTCGGCAATAGCTGGATGTGTAGCGATTTTCTGTTCAGCATATTGATAGGCGTGTTGCTTGCGTAAATGCTGTAATTGCAATGGTGTATTTTCCTGAATAGACTGATAGTTCAATTCTAAGGTCAGATTTTCATTGCATTGTGTAAGTTGCGTTTTCAATGTTTCAATAAAGGGTTCAATAATGCGTTGGTGGCTTGGGTCAATCACCAATACGCTTTGCCCAGCAATCTCACCTTGCATCAAGGTGTGTTGTGCCATTTCTTTGGCAGCAGGTGATAAATCTGCCTGACGTAGCCAATAATCCCATTTTTCCAGCGTCCATTGCCCTGTTAAATCCTGAACTTTGGATTGTAATAATTGCCTAGGGTCTACATCGTCATCCTGTGCTTGAAGTTGTTGCTGTGCTGTGATGATGGAGGGGTTGTTTTCGGCTTCTATTGCTACGATGATAGGTTGTATTTCAGGCTGTAGCATTTCAGGAATATTTTCTAAAACAGTCTCTTGAACTTCAACATCTTCAGTCGCCACATCAGTAATCTCAGCCAAAGACCCAGCATTCTGTATGGGTGGTGTTTCTGTGGCAATATGTATCATTGGCTCAGAGGATGGCTCTTGCTCATTTTTAGCTGTAGCCACAAGCATTGTGGGTTGCTCAATATTGCCTATTTTGGGTTGCGGCATCGTTGCAGTGGTTACTGTTTCCATCATACTGGGGGTATTGATATGTTGTGTGCTTGCAGCATTCACCACTTCACCCGATGCGATAGGGCGAAATGCCAATAATCGCATGATACACATTTCAAAACCTTGTTCAGGCGTTAATGCCAGTGCTAAATCTGCTCGCCCTTGAATGCAGATTTGATAATACAGCTGCAAATCCTGTGGGTGGATCGATTGTGCCAGTTGTTGTTGATATTGCTCATCTTGTGTCTGCTGCTGTGAGGTAGGCAGGCATTGCAGTACAGCAATTTCATGTAAAATTGAAATGAGTTGTTCCAATACATGCGTCACATCAATGGCTTGCCGACGCATCTCTTGAATTAATGCAGCAACCTGTGTACGCTGGTTTTGATGAATGGCAATCATTAAATTAAAAATCAGTGTTTTATCAATCAATCCCAGCATATCTTTAACATCATTGGCTAAAACTTGCCCCTGACCATAGGCAATTGCCTGATCGGTTAAAGACAACGCATCACGCAATGAACCTTGTGCAGATTCAGCCAATTGCCATAATGCTGCCGCTTCGTGTTGTATCTGCTCTATGGTTAAGATGTGGTCTAAATGCTGAAAAATTTCATCCTTACCCAAAGGACGCAAAGTAAATTGCAAACAACGAGAAATGACCGTGATGGGTAATTTTTGTGGGTCGGTGGTCGCAAACAAAAATTTTACATGCTCAGGCGGTTCTTCCAGTGTTTTTAATAACGCATTAAAACTATGCGTAGAAAGCATGTGTACTTCGTCTATCAGGTAGACCTTATAACGCCCTTGTGTTGGGGCGTAGGGTACGTTGTCTAAAAGCTCACGTGTATCTTCTACACGGGTACGAGATGCGGCATCAATCTCGATTAAATCAATAAATCGCCCTTCATTCACCGATTGGCAGACTGTACATTGTTCACATGGTGTTGCGGTAACCCCTGTTTCACAATTCAGGCATTTGGCAAGAATACGTGCAATCGTGGTTTTACCTACACCACGTGTCCCTGTAAATAGATAGGCATGATGCAAACGGTTGCGTTCCAGTGCACTACTTAAAGCTCTGGAAACATGCGTTTGCCCAACCAGTTGGCTAAAATTACGTGGGCGGTATTTTCTTGCAAGAACCTGATACATGTATGCTCCTTTCCGACTCTGCCAAGCATACTGTTTTTTTGCACTGGCGTGAATGCCATGATCATTAAAATGTAGATGCGATGAAATCCAAATGCGTTATTTTATGGTTGCATGTTTCATCATTTACTTTCGAAAATTATTGAGTAATGCGCTGGTAATGGATTGATTGTTCTGCACGGCCCGTGTTTTTTTTGCTTTTTCTGATTGATCTTTAACTCTCTCAATTTTTATCGCTTTTAGCTTACCATGATTCGTTGCAATGACAAATTTGACACGTTCATGACGTTGCGGTTCGCCCTCAGCAAGCGGAAAATCTGAAATATGAAAGAAAATATCTTGCTCAAGCCCACCAATAAATCCAAAGCCTTTTGTGGCATCGTATTGTTTAATTTTTCCTTGATGAAATTCATTTTTCATAGATATTGCTCACACATTTTCATATATATACTGTGCATTATACCTTGATTTCTAGCAATTAAAAAAACTTCTCAACACATCATTGCAAAAAATGGAATCAAACGCATCGTCTGATTCCATATAACTTAATCGCCTTATAACGTCGCTGCAACTTCAGCCCCTTCACGAATGGCACGTTTTGCATCTAATTCACCAGCAAATTTTGCACCACCAATGACATGATATTTTGCCAATGTGGATTCATCTTCACGAGGCATCAGATGTTTCACCGATTCCTGCCCTGCACATACCACAACGGTATCGACACGTAAGAGCTGCTCAATACCATTGGCTTCTACCCACAACCCTTCAGCAGTCACGGCTTTGTACTGTACACCACGCATCATACGCACATGATGTTTATTCAATTGAGCACGGTGTACCCAACCAGATGTTTTACCTAAGCCAATGCCAAGCGGCGTGGTTTTACGCTGTAATAAAAAAATCTGACGATAAGGCACATCGACTTCAGCCGTGACCAATCCACCCTCGGTGATATAATCAGGATGTGGATCAATACCCCATTCACGTTGCCAATCTGCAAGCGGTTGAGGCTGTGGCTGGTGTGGCGGCTTGAGTAAAAATTCACTGACATCAAAGCCAATACCACCTGCTCCAATCACTGCTACCCGATGTCCTACTTCTGCACCTTTAAGCACATCCGCATAAGACAGCACCTGTGGCAGATCTGCCCCGTCAATTTTTAAACCACGAGGAACAACACCTGTGGCAATCACCACATCATCATAGCCCTCTCGTTCCAGTTGCTCACGGCTAATTTTGGTATTTAAACGCACATCCACGCCTGTTTTTTTCAGTTGGACTTTAAAATAACGAATGGTTTCGTGAAATTCTTCTTTGCCAGGGACGACTTTCGCCAGATTAAATTGTCCGCCGACATCATCATTGGCTTCGAATAAAGTCACCTGATGCCCACGACTCGCCGCAACTGTCGCAGCAGACATCCCAGCAACACCACCACCGACAACCGCAATACGTTTTGGTTTTTTGGCTTTTAAATACACCAGTTCGGTTTCATGGCAGGCTTGCGGATTGACCAGACAGGATACTCGTTCGTTTTTAAAAGCATGGTCTAAACATGCCTGATTACACGCAATACAGGTATTAATTTCATCCACACGACCTGTAGCGGTTTTACTCACCCAATATGGATCGGCAAGGAAAGGACGTGCCATTTGCACCATATCGGCTTGACCAGATGCAAGGATTTTCTCTGCGGTGTCAGGCATATTGATACGGTTTGAAGCAATCACAGGAATTTTTACATGTTTCTTCACATACCCAGTCACATCTGCAAATGCTGCACGAGGTACAGACGTGACAATAGTGGGTACACGTGCTTCATGCCAGCCAATACCTGTATTTAATAGTGTAATACCTGCTTTTTCCAGTGCCTGTGCCACAACAATCACTTCATCCATGGTATTGCCATCATGCACAAGGTCTAATAATGACAGACGGAAACATAAAATAAATTTTTCACCGACTCTGGCACGAATGGCTTTGACGATTTCGACAGCAAAACGCATCCGCCCATGAATATCCCCACCCCAACGATCATCACGCTGATTGACATGTTTACTCAAAAATTGATTCAGTAAATAACCTTCAGAACCCATGATTTCAATGCCGTCATAACCTGCTTTTTTCGCCAAATAAGCACAACGTGCATAATCATCAATGGTCGCTAAAATCAGTTTATCTGACATTTGACGTGGTTTGAATGGATTAATTGGAGCTTTAATCGGTGATGATGATACCGAAAAAGGATGATAACCATAACGTCCAGAATGCAGCACTTGCAGTAAAATTTTTGCACCGTGCTTATGTACTGCATGGGTCACCAAACGGTGATTCACCACATCTGTCCATGAGTTCATCGTACCGCCAGCAGGCAATAACCAGCCCTGACGGTTGGGTGAAATCCCTCCAGTAATAATCAACCCAACACCACCTTTGGCACGTTCGGCAAAATAGGCGGCCAATTTGGGATAATGATAAAAACGGTCTTCTAATCCACTGTGCATTGAGCCCATGACCACACGATTACGAATCGTGGTAAAACCCAAATGTAATGGTTGTAAAATATGATTATAGCTGGTCATAGGACTATCCTGTATCTGGCTCATGCTAGTTATGCAATTTGTTGCATATTGGTTTGGGTGCATTATAGCAATTTATTGGTGGCTGTATAGCCCTGAATATGTGCATCATATGTCAATCCTTAAACACAATACCATTTTCAAATCCAATTTTATGCTTTCCAAGCTTAGTCAAACTTTATTTAGAACACAATAACAACAACCATGTACTATGATACTAAACAACACAACATACTGGCTTATCGCAAAAATTTACTGCCAAGTCATCTCACTATCGTTATCGTTGCGGTTATGGTAATTTTATACATTATGATTTTAATATTTTGTTTGACAAGAATAGTTGTAATCCCTATTTTTTTCATGTCATTATGTACGGCGATAAGAACGCCCCACTGCGCACAGTAGTTATAGGATATTAAGATGGCAACATTACACCCAGACCAAGGTATTCCAGGTGTATATGGCTTACTGTTACTTGATGTTGTATCTCGTTGGGGATATAACGATGCTTCGCTATTTGAACCGTTTGGTCTAACCAGTGAACAACTGGCACATCCAGATATGCGTATCTCGGTTGAAGTTGCCAATGAGCTCGTCAAACGTGCATTACAACTCACAGGTGAGCATAGTCTAGGCTATCATTTGGGTACACAAATGCGGATTTCCATTCATGGATTTCTAGGTTATGCCATTATGACGGCAAATAATACGACCGAAGCATTGGCATTGGCCTCACGTTTTATTCAATTGCGTATGCCTTTTTTACAATTGTATTTTTCAACATTTGGCGAAAAAGCCACGATTGAACTCAAATGTCATATCGATTTACAACCTTTGCATAATGAAATTATTATGGCACTGGCGATTGGGATCTATACCATGGCCAAGGCACTGACAGGTGAAGATATTCCATCCGAACTTGATTTTAATTTTGATATGCCTAAAGGTTTTGAACGTTATATAAAATTCTTCCATCCAGATTCAATCATCCGCTTTAATCAACCGCACCTGATTGCCAGTTTTGATAAAAAATATCTGATTTTAAACTTAGTACATGCGGATGTTATTTCTAGTCAGATCGCCATTAACCAATGCGAAGCAGAATTATCCGCCTTGGGGGAACGCCGCCGTATCTCTATGCGAGTACGAGATATTTTAAGCCATCACGAACAAGCCCATCTAGGAATTGAAGCAGTGGCTGAACAGCTGTGTATGTCTGATCGTACACTGAAGCGACAACTTGCTACAGAAGGCACATCTTTTTCCACTATTGTGGATGAAGTACGCTATCGCCGTGCAATTTCTCTACTCTCTCGTACCGATTATAGTCTGGAACAAATTGCTGATGAACTCGGCTATTCCGATGTGGCGAATTTTAGCCGTGCATTTAAACGTTGGTCTGGTCGTAGTCCAAGTAATTGGCGTAAAGATCCTTATTTATAGCATGTAAAATCATTTGCTTTTTTGCGACAACATTGTATAAACACACCTTTAAATTGAGATGCTAATTTTAAGGTATTTAAGGTAAGTGATATGAATCATCCAAACGATAGAAAATATGCAAAAACCCATGAATGGGTATTAGTCGAGGGCGATCTTGTGGTCACAGGCATTAGTGATCATGCACAAGATGCTCTTGGTGATTTGGTTTATGTAGAAACCCCTGATATTGGGCAAGAGATTACCGCAGGTGAACAAGCAGGTGTAGTAGAATCGGTAAAAACAGCATCCGATATTCATGCACCGATCTCTGGTATCGTGGTTGAGATAAATTCCGTACTGGAAGATGATCCAGAAACGGTAAATGAAGATCCGTATGGAAAAGGCTGGATTTATAAAATTAAACCGCACAATATCGCTGATATCGACACACTATTATCAAATAGTGAATACGAAGCTGGTTTATAAAGGGTTTGGGCGTGCTTACACGCCCAACAAACCTAGAATTTAACATTTATCCCTGTGCCATAAAACCAAGCTTTTTTATCTATTTCTGCTTGTTGATCATAACGATATGAAAATTCCACAAAAGGTATCACTTGCTTGGTGATTTCATACCGTGTTTGCATACCTGCATTGAGCTTTGCAAGCCCTACTGTTCTGGCTGATTCACGCTCATCTTTAAGCACCATATCAACATTAATAAATGGCTGGGCAATCAGCTTTTGGGTGACTAAAAAATCTCGTGAGGTTTCCAGATTGAGTCCAATGTGTTCATGATTGCCATATAAAACAACATCGGTTTCAAAAAAATACGGTGCGAGCCCATGCAAACCTGCTATCGCAAAATTCGTATGCTTATCCTGTCGATTTTGTTGTATCCCAAGATAAACATCCCAAAACTCAGCAAGATAACGACGATATGCGATTGACCAGTCAATTTCACTGGATTCTGACTCTGCTTTATGCAAATGTGCTTTGAGCCAGAGTTTATGCTCATCATTACCTAACCAATAGTTTAAAGCAGATTGTGCAATACCTCTAGATTGTTCATCGAGCAGCCATTTTTGCTCAAACTCTACTGCCTGATAAATCTCATTACCATGCAAATGATTTTTTACTACAAAATAATTACTTTGCATGTTGTTTGTAATGACATTAGGCGTATTGTGATATTCATAAGCCTCTTGTTGTGCCATCGTAAGACTACAGTAAGCAAAACAAAATATCATGCTGGATAATTTAATGATGTGCATGATGTTCTCCGTGCATAGGATTTAGCTGTACTGGTGCTTTAGCCACATCCGCAACAACAAGTTTATTCATCATACCTGCACTCATGTGATACAACAAATGGCAATGGATTGCCCATTCACCCAGTTCATCAGCAGTGAGTAATGCCGTAACCGTCTGTCCAGGTGGAACAATCAACGTATGTTTATTGGGTAAGTCTTGCATTGCCTGACCATTTTCTAACTGAACAAACATACCATGTAAGTGCATTGGATGTGCCATCATGCTGTCATTGATAAATTTCAAACGGATGCGTTCGCCATATTTCACCTGCAAAGGCTCTGCTTCGGCATGTTTTTTGCCATTCATCGTCCACATATAACGTTCCATTGAACCACCCAGACGAATCACGATTTCACGCTCGGCAGGACGTGTATCTGGCTGTGGAGTCATGGCTTTTAAATCTTGGTATTGCAAAGCTTTATGCCCTACAGGCGTAGCGGCATTTGCCCAGCCAAAGACCGTTTTTTTCTGCATTTCAGCCATAACTGCATGATGTTGCTCATGTAAATCATGGCCATCATGTTGCATATTTGTCATGTGCGTATGTACTGGGGCTGTATCTGACATGACTACTTCATGTTGCTGATGAGTTGTGCCATGTCCCATATCTTGCATAGTCAAGAGTGCTCGTGGTCGTGCCTGTGGTAAATGAATGCCATGTGCCGCAGGCATTAACTCATTATGTAAGGTCGCAATGGCAAAGCCACTACGGTCGATAGATTCAGCTTCAATTTGATAATGACTGTTTTTAGGCTCAACCAATACATCATAAGTCTCAGCCGCACCGATACGAAATTCATCGACATTGATCGGTTGTACAGGCTGTCCATCGGCACTCACGACGGTCATTTTTAAATGCGGAATCCGTACATCGAAAAATGACATTGCCGACGCATTAATAAAACGCAAGCGGATTTTTTCATTTGGCTGGAACAGACCTGTCCAGTTTTGTGTCGGGGTTTTACCATTGACCAAAAAAGTATAGCCTGTGACATCAGATAAATCTGTCCGTAGCATGCGCATTTGATTCCACATCTTATGCGTTTGCCATGTTTGCTTTAGACCATCAGTTTTGATTTGTTGCAAAATATCAGGCAAAGTTTCTCGTTGATTTTGATAAAATTCTGCTGATTTTTTCAAATTATTCATGATGGTCTGACTACCAGATTCATGAAAATCCGATAACATTACCACATAATCACGCTGGGCTTGTTCTATTGCACGTAAAGGTTGTTTGCCTTTTGGATAAATAATGAAAGCACCGTATAAGCCGTCCTGCTCTTGCCCTTTACTGTGTGCATGATACCAATACGTTCCACTTTGACGAATTTTGAAGCGATAAACAAACTCACCTTTTGGCGCAATACCATTAAAACCATTAAAACCAGGTACACCATCCATCAACCCTGGTAATAATAAACCATGCCAATGCAGTGACGTATCCTGATTTTTAAGTTGATTATGCACATGAATGACAGCATCATCACCTTCTTCAAACTCCAGCGTTGGTGCAGGAAATTGCCCATTCACTGTGATACGTTTGACGGTTTTACCTGTGATATTGATATTTTGTTCGGCAATATTGAGATGATATTCCCTCATGGCTGCCGATGACCATTGCATAACGCAAAGGCTGCATAACCATAATATAT
>SSHE01000008.1 GCA_008017315.1 Acinetobacter sp. | reverse complement strand
TGTGATTCGGGTACAGGTAGTTGCCGTCTTGCTAACTAATCATCTAGTATTTGATGATATGTAAAAAGCACCTTCGGGTGCTTTTTTGTGTATAAAAATATTGAAATCTGTGGCTTGACAATGTATCTGTGTATCTATCATCATTTAGCTCATTATTGATTGCCTAAACAGTTTAGAGATGAAAGAATCCATACACATATACATTGTCAAGCCACAGATTTCAATATTTTTATACACAAAAAAGCACCCGAAGGTGCTTTTTATCTAAGCTAGACCTAGATTATGGAAGTGTACGGCAGCTACCAGTACCAGCATCACAACGTGCATTTTTAATCAAGCTTGCCGTACCTTTTGCACGCGGTACATAGTCAAGCGAATCACCAGCACGGTAGTTAGCAACAGTTGCTGTAGGACTGGTTGCACACGCTACATTCTTAGGTGCTACTGGAGCACGACTTTCTGCCGCATCTGCTACCGCAGTACCCATATAGGCTTTTGCTTCACCCAAACATGCAGCGTTTGAAGAACGTTGCATATAGTCACGATATGCAGGAAGTGCAATCGCAGCCAAGATACCGATGATTGCTACAACGATCATTAACTCAATAAGAGTAAAACCCTTTTGCATTTTCATAAATTTCTCCTAAGAAATTTGTTGTTCAGTTGTTCGCTTTTTATCGCTTGTATAAAGTATAGCATAACTTATGCCAACTCTACATGCACTGCAATTTATACTAAGAAAACAGCCAATTAAGCAATCGTTTTTTTAAGGAATTGTATTTTTCCGACGAATAAAGATTTTTATTGGGTTAAAAGTGACGTTTTTTGTCAGTTTTGTACATTTTAAGTAATACTTGTGATTTCATCCACTCCGTGACAATCTTTGCATATTATGTCCTATTTGGGTATTTTTCAATGTTTTTTTTACACAAAGGTGTATTTTTAACTTTATTCATAAAGATGATAGCGGTCGAACACAGTTCGACCCTACATATCAATAACATACGGGTAAATGTAGCGGCGAAATGTGTTCGCCTGTGTAGGTATGACAAATTGAATTGTAGGCACGACCGCTCTTAGGGCTAGATTCACAGTCATTTGATTTTTAATGCACAGATGAATATCATGGTGTTAATTTTGGATAGTCAATCTGACCCAGAATCAGCTAGAATATAGACATAAATTCATTTCAGGGAATGGAGTATGTCAAAGCGTGTAAAATTTTTTCTCGGACATTTAAGTGTTTCTTTGCTCGTAGCCTTATTCGCCATTGGGATGGTTTTCTTTGCTTGGTATCCTACACCGTTGGCAGCTGCATTAGGTGTAACGTCGCTGTTTCTTATTTTGTTTTTTGTGGATGTGGTCATTGGGCCATTATGTAGTTTATTGCTGTATAAAGAAGGCAAAAAAGGACTAAAATTCGATCTTTCCATCATCATTTTGGTACAAATCTGTGCTTTTGGTTATGGCTTTTATACCATTGCCCAAGGTCGCCCAGCTTGGATCGTTTTGGATGCCCTCGCCTTCCATATCGTCAAAAGTAGTGATATTGACCCAACTTATCTTGCACAGGCAAAACCTGAATTTCAACAACCTTCATGGTTTAAACCACAGTTTGCTGCTTTGAATGTTGAGCAGAATGTATCTCAAAAGAATTTGCTCGATAAAATCCCTCAAGGCAGTACCGCCCTTAATCATCCGATGTATTATATGGATGTGTCCGCAGCAAAATCACGTATGCAACTCTATGCCGCACCACTTGCTCGGTTAGAACGTTATAATGACAAAAAACGTGTCGAACACATCGCCCAACAATACCCCGAAGCCAATGGCTGGTTTGGACTCGTAGCGGATCAGCAAGACCTTGTGGTACTGATCAATAAAGAACAGGGCAAAGTGATCAAAATCGTCGATTTACGACCGTGGAATTAAGTTACCCCATCTAAAGTCACCATGTCATGCCTACGTAGGCACGACGAAGCCGATTAAAATACAGTTCAAGCATATACAGGTAAATGTAGGGGCGAACTGCGTTCGCCTGTGTAGCTGGTGAAGCTAACTCATTTATCGTACTTAGGATAAAAATACGAGTGTTTTAATGATTGCCACCATGTAGCTAATTAGCTACAATAATACAATCCAATATGACGATTAAGCTTATGTATGCGTCTAAAAGTAAAGAGATTACCCGAATTTAACGACTGGTTAGATGGTATCAAAGACCCCATGACAAAGGCAAGGTTGGCTCGTCGTCTTGACAAGGTACAACTCGGCAATCTTGGAGATATTGCACCCATTGGTGAGGGTGTCAGTGAAATGCGTGAACATTTTGGAGCGGGTTGGCGTATGTACTGTGTACAACATGGTGACATATTGGTGGTGATGTTGGGTGGTGGCACTAAGGATACCCAACAGCGTGACATTAAAAAAGCGATTGCTTTATCTAAAACTTTGGAGTTCTAAATTATGATTAAAGTTGCTGATTTACCGATGTACGATACTGCGGACTACCTTACTGATGAGGAAACAATATCCGCATATCTATCCGTGGTACTTGAGGAAAATGACCCAAATGCTTTTATTGAAGCACTCGGAACGGTTGCTCGTGCTAGAAGTATGAGCGTTATTGCTGAACAAACAGGCTTAAACCGTGAAAGTTTATATAAAGCGTTATCAGGTGATAAAAGCCCTCGCTATGAAACCATCACCAAAGTCATACATGCTCTTGGTTTAAAATTAATGATTACACCTGCTTAAAACCATAGAATACCATCATGTCTGCGTAGGCACGACGAAACCGATTAAAATACAGTTCAAGCATATACAGGTAAATGTAACAGCGAATTTATACCATTTTAACCCTATTGCTTGGGTTAGGTTGTTTATTGTCAGATTGTTGCCTATGCAATACAATTGATTTTAAACTCTCATGATTAGACCGAACATGTACACCATTGAACAAAGCTTGGAATTTAAGAAATGGTTTGATGGCTTGCGTGATGAGCTGATAAAATTGCGATTGACGGCAAGATTGATTCGAGCCGAAAACGGCAATTTTGGCGATTATAAAATTGTCGATGGACAACTACTCGAATTGCGTATGACCTTTGGTGGTGGTATTCGGATTTACTTTACGATTCGTAACGGTAAGGTGATTCTACTGCTACGTGGTGGCGATAAATCTACACAACAACGTGATATCACCAAAGCCAAGAGATTATTGGCTGAACTTGAGGATTGAACCATGAAAACCATACCATTTGATGCTGTTGATTACCTCAAAACGGATGAAGCGATTCAAATTTTCCTTGATGAAGTCGCAGCGACTGGCAATGCCAAAGATTTTATCCATGCGTTAAATACGGTTGCTCGTGCCAAGGGCATGACAGCGATCGCCGATGATGCAGGAGTAAGCAGCACGAGCCTGTATAAATCTTTGTCCGAAAATGGCAATCCAGCCTTTGAAACTGTGTTTAATGTCATTAAAGCATGTGGTTTAACTTTGGCTGTGCATTAATGCACGGCTTGGATATATGTCGGTTATGATGAAATTATCCAATAATATAACAACAGGCACAACCGCTCTGGATACCTGCCTACGCAGGTATGACGAAGCCGATTAAAATACAGTTCAATCATATACAGGTAAATGTAGCGGCGAATTTATACCATTTTAACCCTATTGCTGGGGTTAGGTTGTTTATTGTCATATTGTTGCCTATGCAATACAATTGATTTTAAACTCTCATGATTAGACCGAACATGTACACCATTGAACAAAGCTTGGAATTTAAGAAATGGTTTGATGGCTTACTTCATAATTGATTAAAACTTACTTTTGATATACATTTGCTTTTAGTATGCTTTAAAAATGAGGTTAAATATGACCGCAGTTAATTTTAATATGCGTCTCGATCAAGATTTGAAAGACCGTTCAAGTGAAGTTTTGGAGAGCTATGGCTTAACCACAGCCCAAGCCGTTAAATTGTTTTTAACGCAAGTCGTTAGAACAAACTCAGTTCCTCTGTCTTTTGACTATGCAAAAGACAGCGTTTTAACACCAAAAGCAGAAGCTAGACTGCGTCAATCAATCTGTGAAAGAGAGAACGGGGAATACAGCAAATACGACACCCTTGATGATGCAATGCAAGCTATGCGAGAACTAGGTTAATGAGTGCTAGAGCATTAATTCTCATGAAATCTTTCAAAAAAGATATTAGGAAGCATTACTTGCACTTGGCAACACCTGAATGGGCGGAGGTGCTTAGTTGTCTAGTATCGAACTTACCGTTAGAACGAAAGTACCAAGACCACGCCTTAACAGGCGAGTGGAAAGGCTTTAGAGATTGCCACGTCAAACCCGATTTAGTCCTAATCTACAAAATCGTTGAAAATGACCTTGAATTGCACCATCTTGACAGCCATTCTGAAATCTTCGGGTGATGTTGCCGTGTAAAACCAACATAAAATCACGACACCTAATGATCACGGTCGAACACAGTTCGACCCTACACAGCAATCATATACAGGTAAATGTAGCGGTGAACTGTATTCGCCTGTGTAGCTGGTGAAGCCAATTAAAAAATCCGCAATGGCATGACTGTTCTTTGCTTTATTTACCAGCATACTTGTTCTAAAATCCGCTCACTTCAATCTCCCCCATATTCTCATGAAGCCTAAATACATTGCCTTGCTTGCTTGCTTGCTGTTGATCTGTGCAATTTTGAATCCATTTCGCTATGCACCTTTGGCTGGTTTTTGGTCGGAGGCGTGTGCCTTCGCTGCCTTGGCATGTATGGCAGGGCTATTATATAAAAGCCCTTTGCATATCCCCAAAATTAGCTTGCCGATGCTGCTGATTGCTACGATTCCACTGGTACAGTATGGCTTTGGGCAGATTATTTTTTTTCAGGATGCTTTTTTTTCGGGTTTTTATGTATTGGCATTTTGGTTTGCTTTTGTCGTGGCATACAATCTTTGTACGTGCTATTCGTCACCACATACTGTGATGGTTTATACGGCTTATACTTTTTTAATCGCTGGGGTGGTCAGTTGTATCATTACTTTGTGTCAATGGCTTAATCTCGAGCCGCAAGATTATCTATTGATGCTCAATCTTAAGAGTAATCGCCCTTATGCCAATCTAGGGCAGCCCAATCATTTGGCGACATTTTTGCTCATGAGTTTGATGGCGTGTTTATATCTGTTTGAACGTGCAAAGCTCAAGCCTTATGTGGCACTCGCTTTGGTGGTATTGATGTTGTTTTGTATTGCCTTGACGCAGTCACGCACTGCATGGCTGGCAAGTGGTTTTATTTTTATATTTTTATTGTTTAAGCTCAATCAGCATATTTTTAAATTTAATCGCATACATTTGACGCTGTTGTTCGCTGTGTTTTGGTTGTTTTTATTTAGTATTCCATGGTTGGGGCAGCTTGCGAGTAGCACCATTTCGGCAGAAACCGTACAAACAGCATCGGTTATACAACGTTCTAGTGCTGGTTTTGAGCGGATGCAAATCTGGCAGCAGCTTTGGATGGCGGTATTAGAGCAACCATGGACAGGTTATGGCTGGTATCAGGTCACAGCGGCACAATATGCGGTCACATTGGATTTACCTGTGCATGTCTGGCTCACCAGCTCGCATAATATTGTGCTGGATATTTTGCTGTGGTCGGGTGTGTTCCTCGGTGGTGGTATTGTGTTATATGCACTGTATTTTTTTGCATCCCTGATTTTTAAAGCCAAAAGTGTGCATGCCTTATGTGCCAGTTTGATGATTTCTGTGGTCTTGATTCATGCTTTGTTGGAATATCCTCTGTTCTATGCTTATTTTTTACTGCCTTTGGGGGTTTTGGCTGGGATTGCATGGGCAGATCAAACCAAGCAGAATATTCGCCTGCAACCTATTTGGCTACGGATGCTTGCTGGGTTGTATCTTGTCGTGCTGGTCACTCTAGGCATCCAATATACGCTTTGGCTCAATGCCGATCGTATGCAGCATATAGCGAAAACTGAACAATATTTTTATAGTTTTGATAAATTGGCAGCACGAGAGCAATGGCGACAATTCGACCCACAAACGCAGGTGTCTGCCGTGCAATTGGTCAAAGCACAGCAGATGGTTCAGACGGCTTTAACCGCCAAAAATCTAAAAAAATATGCGGCTTTATTGGCATATAATGGCCAGCGGCAACAAGCAGAACAACAATTGAAGATCTTGGCGGTGATGTATGATGAGCATTTCACCATTGATGAGATTTTGGCAGAGCAAGATACAGCCCATGATTAGGGCTGTATCGAGATTATTTTTTAATCTTCTTCTAACTGGCTTTGGATATAGTTTTCAATGCTCACGGTTTCAATCAGGCTAAGCTGTGTATCTGCCCAATCAAGGAACGCTTCTTCTTTGGCTAAGATCTCTTGCAACAAGTCACGGGTGACATAGTCCATCTCTTGCTCGGCAAGTGGGATTGCGGCTTGTAGTGACTGGATATTTTCTTTGACTTTACGCACATCACATTGCAAGATTTCTTGTGTATGTTGTCCGATATAGAGTTTCCCCAAATGTTGCAAATTCGGCAAACCCTCAAGAAATAAAATACGTGCAATCACCTTGTCCGCATGTTTCATCTGACGGATGGATTCTTTGTATTCTGCTTCGCCCAGTTTTTCAATGCCCCAATCATTAAACATGCGAGAGTGTAGAAAATACTGGTTAATCGCTGTTAGCTCATGATAAAGCACTTGGTTGAGCTGCTGAATCACCAATTTGTTGCCTTTCATCACGATACTCCCCTTCAAAAATAATACGACTTTCGATAGTGTAAAAACTTCACACTATTTAAGCGAGTATTTTTTTGAACCGCAAATGAGAATAACAATAACTCTAGCTCGAATCTGCTTACAGTTTTTGTGGTTCAATGTTTAATGCACCAATGGCAAGCACAGCCTGAGTACGATTTTGCACGCCCAATTTTCTAAAAATGGCGGTGACATGGGCTTTAATCGTGGCTTCGGATACATCCAAATCATAGGCAATTTGTTTGTTAAGCAAACCTTCTGCCACCATCATTAATACTCTAAATTGTTGTGGGGTGAGCGATTGGATACGTTCGGCAAGTTCGGCTTCATCGGCTGCACGTGGGTCATGCGAGGAGTGGGTAAAGTTTGGCGGCAACCAAATATCCCCTTTGAGTACGGCTTTCATGGCTTCGCCGATATGGGCAGGCGGTGCGGATTTTGGAATATAGCCCATTGCCCCATGTGCAATCGAACGCTGAATAATGCTGGTTTCTTCATGTGCCGAGACCACAATAATCGGAATGGCTGGGTATTGTGCACGGACATGCACCAAGGCAGAAAAACCTGACGCACCTGGTAAATGTAAGTCTAGCAGTACCAAATCAGGTTCTACACCTATTTCCAGTCGTTGGTAAAATTCTGTCACAGAAGCGGTTTCGCTGATGTGTGCCTGTGGCAGGCTATAGCGAACTGCCTGAATCAGTGCATGACGAAAAAGTGGATGGTCATCAACAATCAGAATATTCATGGTACTGGTTTTATTCTATCCCTGTAAACTACCTAACACTACAACACGTATCACATTAAAATACAATTTCTTTATGTTTCCTGACGCAATTTTCTTATTCGCCATTCGTCTAATATCGCTGGCTACAAAAATAGAGAAGGTTCATAGTTTTGCGAAGGTTTTTGATATATGACGTTCATCTAGTGCTTTTTTTATCACCCTATAGCCAGCACTTATTCCCAGACTTGCCATAATCAATGCCACGATTAAATCAGGCAGTAAACTACCTGTGCCAAATACGCCTAATGCTGCAAAGATGACAGCGAGATTACCAATCGCATCATTACGACTACATAACCAAACTGACTGCATATTGCTATCGCCCTCCCGAAAAGCATACAGAACCGCTGCTGCGGCAACATTGGCAAGCAATGCAAAGAACCCAATCACACCCATAGTGATGGCTTCAGGGACAATACCAAGTGTATAGGCATAGCCTGCTTTGACCAGCACAAAAATCCCAAACACAAACATAGTCAAGCCTTTAATTAAAGCTACTGTGGCACGCCAATATAGACTTAATCCCAACACTGCTAAGGAAATTGCATAATTGATACTATCACCTGCAAAATCCAAAGCATCCGCCCAAAGTGCAGCAGAATTGGCATACATACCGCCAAACACTTCCACTAGAAACATGGTTAAATTAATGATAAGGGCAATCCATAACGCCATTTTAAATTTTGGGGTTAAGGACTGTTGCTTAGGTTGTGGGGTACATGAACATGCCATGATGTACATCCTATGATTTTAAGTTATCATCATTAAAAAGTATGGACTCACTCCAAGGTCAAGAGGTTTTTTTATCATGCAGCTTAAAATTAAAGAATTGGCAGAAAAAACAAGGCTTTCTAGCGATACCATTCGTTTTTATGAGAAAAAGGGTTTAATTTATCCTACCTTACGAGGGGGCAATAACTACCGTTATTATGATGAAGAAGCCTATAAAAAGTTAATCTTTATTAAACATTGTCGGGAGTTGGGCATTTCAATTCAGGAAATTTTGCAACTGAATGAATTATTAAAACACCCCGAACAAAATTGCAATGCTGTAAATCACATCATTGACCAACATTTAATTGATATACAACATAAAATCAATTCTTTTATCCATTTCCAAAAACAATTACAAGAACTTCGCCAAACCTGCCATGATAATAATACTATTGAGCATTGCCAAATTATTAAGAAATTGGAAGATATTAATGCGTAAAAAACTTTGTTCACAATGGAACAAAGTTTTTATAAAACATAAAGACATGTCATTTTTGTTGATGATGATTCACCCACCGATACAACACAGGTAACACAATCAAAGTCAGTAACGTTGAGGATAAAATCCCCCCAATCACAACAGTTGCTAAAGGTCGCTGCACTTCTGCCCCTGTTCCAGTTGCAATCGCCATAGGGATAAAACCAAATGAAGCAACACAAGCAGTCATGAGTACAGGGCGTAAACGTAATACTGCACCTTGCCAAGTTGCAGCAATCATCTCTTGCCCTTGCTGCCGTAATTCGATGATAAAACTTAACATCACCAAACCATTTAGCACCGCTACACCTGACAAAGCAATAAAGCCCACACCTGCCGACATAGAAAGCGAAATATCCCGTAACCACAAAGCAACCACACCACCACATAAGGCAAATGGCACACCCATAAACACCAACAGGCTATTTTTGATATTATGGAATACTGCCATTAATAGGATAAAAATCATCACTAAAGCTAAGGGAATCACGATTTGCATACGAGCTTTAGCAGAAGCTAAATTTTCAAATTGACCACCATATTCTAACCAATAACCTGCGGGTAAATCCTGCTTGGCTAAGCTGCTTTGAATCTCTTGCACAAATGAACCTAAATCCCGCCCCTCAACATTGGCGGTAATTACGATTCTACGTTTAGCATTTTCCCGACTGACCTGATTAATGCCTAAGATATTGTTTACTTGAGCAATATCTTTCAGTTGAATCAATCCACCATTGGGTAAAACAATCGGTAATTGTGCCAGTTGTACCGCATTACGTTGGTTATCATCTAACCGAATGACAAAATCAAAACGTCTATCGCCCTGTAAAATCTGTCCGACATGCTGCCCACCGATTGCCGTTGCGACTATATCTTGCACCATTTTTACTGATAAACCATATTGAGCAGCTAAAGCCTGATTCACCTCAACATTGAGCAAAGGTAAACCACTGGTCTGCTCGATATTAACGCTAGTTGCTCCTTGAATACGCTGAATTTTCTTGGCAATCATCGTAGCTTCTCGATTGAGGATTTCCATATCATCGCCGAAAATTTTCACCCCGACATCACTACGCACGCCTGAAATTAACTCATTAAAACGTAGTTCAATCGGTTGGGAAAATTCACTATTATTACCTAATAATGTCGCTAAAAATGCCTGCATACGTTGGCGTAATTCATCCAAAGTTTGTTTGGGATTTTGCCATTCGCTACGAGGCTTTAGCATAATAAAACCATCAGAAATATTCGGGGGCATCACATCGGTTGCTACTTCTGCCGTCCCTGTTCGGGCAAAAATCGCCTGAATTTCAGGAAATTCTTTGAGTAATAACTTTTCGGTATGTTCTTGCATTCGCAAAGATTGTTCTAATCCTGTACTCGGTGAACGCATCTGCTGTATGGCAAAATCACCCTCTTGTAATTGTGGGGCAAATTCACTACCTAACTGATTAAATAACACCACTGTAACCGTTAAAATACAACCCACCGTCACCACTACAAATAAGCGAAATTGATACGCCCAATCCAGTAAGGTTAAATAGCGTTGTTTTAACCATTTTAGCCAACGACTTTCCTGTTCTTTCACTTCGCCAGTGATAAAAAGAGCGACCGCAGCAGGAACAAAAGTGACCGATAAAATCATCGCTCCTAACAATGCTAAAACCACTGTCATCGCCATTGGGTGAAATAGTTTAGCTTCTACACCAGTCAGGGCAAAAATCGGTAGATACACCACCATGATAATCAACTGACCAAAAATGAGTGGTTTACGAGCTTGTTTTGCTGCTAAAAACACTTCTTTAAAGCGTTCTTTTTGGGTCAATAAACGTCCTAAATGATGTTGTTGTTCGGCGAGTCGGCGGATACAATTTTCGACAATCACCACCGCACCATCAACAATAATCCCAAAATCCAACGCCCCTAAACTCATCAAATTGGCACTAATATTTTGCTGTGCCATACCTGATAAAGTAAACAACATGGATAACGGAATGACACACGCAGTAATCAATGCCGCACGAAAATTTCCTAGAAATATAAACAGGATAATAATAACGAGGATTGCCCCCTCGACCAGATTTTTTTGTACGGTAACAATGGCTTTTTCCACTAAAGTGGTACGATTATAGACCGTTTCAATCTGTACGCCTTTGGGTAAAGACTTTTGAATCTCCTGAATTTTCTGCTCAATGGCAAGGGCAACCGTTCGGCTATTTTCGCCCATCATCATCATTGCAATACCAAGTACAGTTTCTTCACCGTTATAAGTCGCTGCACCTGTCCGCAAATCATGCCCTATTGTCACCGTTGCAATATCTGCCACTCGAATTGGATACGCAGCATTATTACTGACCAAAATATTTTCAATATCGGCAAGGCTATTTAAGGTATTCGGCACACGAACGGTAAATTGCTGACCATTTTCTTCAATAAAACCTGCTCCACGATTTTCATTATTTTCCGTTAAAGCGGTTTGCAAATCGGTCAAGGAAATTTGTAATTGCTGCATACGCTGAAAATCGGGCGATACCACATAAGTTTTATTATACCCACCAATGCTATTGACCTCCGCCACGCCTGCCACACGTTGCAACTGCGGACGAATCACCCAATCCTGAATTTCCCGTAAATCCATTGCGGTATAAGCTGTACCATCAGCTTTTTTGGCATCAGGTTTGACACGTACCGCCCATTGATAAATCTCACCCAAACCAGTGGAAATCGGCGACATTAACGGCTCAACACCATCGGGCAATTCACCTTTAGCCTGTTGTAAGCGTTGATTAATCTGTTCTCTTGCCCAATAAATATCCGTACCATCTTGAAAGACAATGGTAATTTGCGACAAACCATAACGAGAAATTGAGCGGGTATAATCCAGTTTGGCAATCCCTGCCATAGCGGTTTCAATCGGATAAGTAATCCGTTGTTCCACTTCCAAAGCGGTAAAACCATTGGCTTGGCTGTTGATTTGCACCTGTGTATTGGTAATGTCAGGGACGGCATCAATCGGTAATTTTTGATAACTGTAAATCCCTACGCCAATCCATGCCGCAACAAACAACATCACCCAAATGGCATTTTCAATCGAAAATTGAATCAGTTGGTCAAACCAGCCTTGAGCATTTTCCAAGGATTCTTCTTTAACTTTTTGTTCAGAATCAATAGGGTTAGTGTCCATGAGCCGCTTCCCCTTTTTCCGATTCCGATTTTAATAAAAAGCTGCCCTGACTCAGATAAGTTTGCCCTTTTTCTAAGCCATGCCGCACCTCAACCCATTCACCTGAAATATCGCCTAAATCTACACGCTGTGGATAAAATTCCACTTTATCCCCATGTTGTTTGGCAATAAATACCGTGTCTTTACCCTCAAGCTGTTGAATTGCCTGTTTTTCGATTCGCACGGCTTGGCGTGTCGTACCTGATGCCAACAACACATTGACCATTAAATTTGGGCGTAATTCTTCCGCTTTCGATAAAACGGTCGCTCTGACCTGTAAGCGTCCTGTTTGGTTGTCGGCTTGGGCGTTGATATGTTGAATACGTGCTTTAAAACGCTGCTGACTTTGTAGCGAAATAAACTCCAATTCTTGATTGACTGCAACTTGTGATTTTGGCGGTAAAATCAACTCGAGCCAAAGTTGATACGGTTCATCAATCACCAATAATTGCTTGGAAATTTCAATATATTCCCCAACCAATATATCTTTACTGGAAATGACGCCTGACATTGGGGCAGTTAAGGTATAACGCCCATTTGAGTTGAGTTCCGCCCCCAATGCCGCTAATCGGGATTGGGATTCCTTTACGGCAATTTGGGCTTGTTGATAGGCATGTTCTGCTCGTTGAAAATCTCGTTTTGCGGTTGCACCCTCTGCCGATAAGTGTTTTTCCTGCTCATATTCCTGCTGTTTAAGTTGCAAATTGGTTTTGGCTAAACGTAAATCCGATTGTTGAGCGACCAAATCAGGCGAAATAATTTGAGCAAGTGCTTGCCCTTTTTTGACCTTTTGGTTGAGATTGACATACACCGCTTCAACTCGCCCTGCAAACATCGAGGTGACATGGGCTTTCTGGTCAAGATTGCTGCTGAGTTTGGAAGGTAAGGATTGACTGCTTTGCACTTCACCCATTTCTACCGATGCAAGCTTTAAACCATACGCAAGCATTTGTTTTTGCGTTAGAGCAATCGCTTCTTCTTCATGCTCGTCATGCTGCTCATCTGCCTGCTGTGCCGTCGCTTCACCATGTTCCTGCTGTTCGGCTTGATGTGATTTGCCAAATAAAACCAAGGCAGTCACTGCAATGATGGTGACTGCAATCACCATTGCAATAAGTAAGGCTTGCGAAATCGCACCCTGTTGTTTAGATTGAAAATTCATGTGTTTCTATCCCACAATTTAAAAAATAATTGTTTAGTGGGATGTTTTCGGCTACCCCACCAATAGCGGAATAGCAAGCGGTGGCGGTGTGATTGCGGTCAAATCAGGTGATTGATACAAATTTAGCCAGACATATAAAGGTTCTGGGCTTAAATTAAACTGTGTTGATTGGATTAATTCTTTTTGAATTTCAATGATTAAAATATGACTCAATGAGGGTAAATGGTCATGATGGTCTTGGATATTTTTTTCGGTATCTGATGCCGTATGGTTTTTTATTTGATGCTCATCTACACAAGAGGTCAAAGACTGATGATGTCCAAAATGCGTTCCATGATTAACACTACTTTCATGCTGACAAAATGCAGCTGCCACATTCCATAAACTTTGGAATATGAACAAACTCATTAGTACAACAATAAAAATAAATGGACGTTTCATGGTTTATTTATTCATCATCTCCCATATCAGCAAAAATATCATCTAACGTTAATTTTTCTGCCAATTTTCGATGTTCCTGAACCACATCACTTTTATGATGATTAAACTGATTAAAAAAACGAATGGTATCAACAATACCAACTTGCTCAATAAGCAACTGATTTATCTGAGTATTAAGCATATTTA
This sequence comes from Acinetobacter sp., assembly GCA_008017315.1. Lineage (GTDB taxonomy): Bacteria > Pseudomonadota > Gammaproteobacteria > Pseudomonadales > Moraxellaceae > Acinetobacter. The sequence goes on along the minus strand of SSHE01000008.1, from coordinate 9,515 downwards.
AAGGTTTGATTTGTGCATTCATTGTGTCAATTCCTCTATTAACTCAAGTGGCGATAAACACTGCATCGTTTTTATGATAGCAGAATTTTTAATCTTTTTAAGTAACTTATCATCTGATGTACAAAAATAATCAATCTCATTTTCTAAGGCAATCGCTACATGTGCTGCATCTAAAGCTGTGATACTTTCAGCCATCATCAGTTGTTCTGTTAATAATTTTGTTGATTTTTTTCTTTTTAGCTGTGAGGGAGCAAGTTTTAATACATCTTGCAGTATCATTTTCTTCTCAATACTGGTGATATATGAAATTTCCAGCATTAAAATATCTGAACTTATCCACGTCACTTGGCTGTCTTCAACCAAACGTAGAATTGCCAATATCGCTTCTGATTCCAAATAGATACGTAATTGTGATAAATCATCTAACGGACGTTGAATCGCACATGTATCAAAATATACTCGTTTTATCATCATCCGATCCAAAAAACATTACTTCCACTTGATGGTGTTTACTTCACTTGATGCTTGTGTTGGCGTATTTGCCACATCACAGCCACAACCACCAGCACAGCCGCCATTGGTTTTAGGCTGCAACCATTTTGCCAACTTCTGCCAACCTTGTGTCTGACAAAAATTGGCTAAATTCATAAATGCTCGATTGGCAGTATTGGGCATCAGTTTTTTAAAGACAACGACACAACTCCATAATACCAATAGTGTAATAATGAAAAATTCAATCATTGCCTCACCCTCAATCTATGCACATCTTTAGCCCCAACCAAACACATGTACAAAAGTTTGATAGGTAATAAAGGTCATCAGATATGCCAAACCAAATAGATATACCGTCATCAACGTCACATGCTGCCATGACCCAGTTTCACGTTTGACCGTCGCCAGCGTGGCCAAGCAATGCGGTGCATAAATAAACCACACCAGTAACGCCAAACCAGTCGCCAAAGTCCAGCCCGAATCAGGCGAACTAATCAATGTCGCCAAACTTTGTGCCTGTGCATCTTCATCACCTGAAAGTGCATAGACCGTACCCAGTGCCGCAACGACCACTTCACGTGCAGCCATCGCAGGAATTAAGGCAATACAAATCTGCCAAGGGAAGCCCAAGGGTGCAAAAATAGGCTGTATCAGATGTCCAAGCATCCCAGCGAAGCTATAATCAATATCGGGTAAAGTCGCCCCTGCTGGTGGCTGTGGAAATGTACACAAAAACCAAAGCAGGATAGATAAAGCGAAAATAATACCACCGACACGCTTTAAGAAAATCATCCCACGCTCATATACGCCAAGCAGCACACTACGCCAATTGGGCAAACGATAACTCGGCAATTCCATCATCAAGGCATGTTCAGATTTATCTTTACGCAGCAGCTTAATCACATACGACACAAGCAAGGCACTGATAATCCCTGCCGCATATAGGGCAAACAATACCAGCCCTTGCAAATTAAACACTCCTGCAATGATTTTTTGCGGAATAAAAGCCGAAATCAACAAGGCATACACAGGCAAGCGTGCCGAACAGGTCATCAGTGGGGCAACCAATATCGTCGCCAATCGATCTCGTGGGTCACTAATACTTCGTGTTGCCATAATCCCAGGAATCGCACAGGCAAAACTGGACAATAACGGAATAAACGCACGCCCACTTAGCCCTGCTTTATACATCAGCTTATCCAGCAGAAATGCAGCACGTGGCAAATAACCCGATTCTTCCAGCAAAAAAATAAACAAGAATAAAATGAGAATTTGCGGCAAAAATACCACCACCCCACCCGCACCAGCAATCACACCATCCACGACCAAACTTTGTAATAATGGCTGTGAAATATATGTGCCAATGGTTTCACCCAGCCAACCGAACAAGGCTTCGATGCCATCCATAAACGGTGCTGCCCATGCAAAGACCGCCTGAAACACCACAAACATCAACAATGCCAGAATCAATAGACCAAATACTGGATGTAAAAATAATCTATCCAATCGAGTAGTACGCTGGTCTTCTTCTACCATTGCCGTCACAGTTGCCAAAAAAATACGTTGAATATCCTGTGCCACATCCTGCTGTGGCTCAAAATGAGAAATGGCAAATTGCTTGTGTTCCAGTGCCTGTAACAAACTTTGTACGCCACTTTGTTTGACGGCTACAGTTTCGACCACAGGCACACCCAAAGCCTCCGATAAGGCTTGTGGATTAATCTGAATCCCCCGACGACGTGCATCATCCATCATATTGAGCACAATCAACATTGGACGTTTTAATGCAGCGACTTCCAACAACAAATGCAAATGCAATTTTAGATTGGTTGCATCCACCACACACAAAAACGCATCTTGCTGCTCTTCACCTTTTAATACACCCAGACAGGCATCACGTGTAATTGCCTCATCGGGACTAGCAGCATTTAAACTATAAGTGCCTGGTAAATCCAGAATACGTACCGCTTGCCTATCGGTTAAAGTAAAAAAACCTTCTTTACGCTCAACCGTTACCCCTGCATAGTTGGCGACTTTTTGCTTCGTCCCTGTCAGCCGATTAAATAATGATGTTTTTCCACAGTTCGGATTGCCGACCAAAGCAACACGTAAAATTTCGTTACTCATCTTCATTACAACCCTATGCCTGAATCTCAATACGTTTGGCTTCATTGTGGCGTAATGCAAAACGAGAACCTGCTATCTTGACCAAAATCGGCTCACCACCAAAAATCCCTCGGGTAATCACCTCAACAGATTCACCTGCAACAAAACCGAGATGAATTAAACGCAAAGCGATTTGATCCGTCGTCTCTGTATCAGTCTCATGATACACTTGTCGAATAATGGCTCGTTGCTGTTTTTTTAGGTCTGATAAACGCACGTAGAATCATCCTCATCATGGCTAGTTTCCGCACTGTTGTAATAGTATAACGCCAAATGAGAATATTTACTAATAAAGATTGATTTACATTTTTCTTTCTATTGTATCAAACCAACGACACGCATCACCCTCAGGAAATCTGAGGATGATGCGAATTTATTTTTATGGTTATACCGCCAAACGTCCTTAGATTATAACGTCCGTACACCACGCCCAAGCCAAGACATCAAATTGGTCGCATCATTATTACGTGCTGCGGTTGTACTTGCACCTAACAATACAATCACAGCTGGACGTTGATTAACCGTGGCTTCCATCACCACACAACGCCCTGCTTCATTAATATAACCTGTTTTGGATAGATGAATATTCCAGCCACCATTACGCACCAAGGCATTGGTATTATTCGATTTGAGTACACGATACCCGAGATTAAAATCATAGTTTGGTGTCGTAGAGAATTGGCGAATCAGACCATATTGTGATGCCGCTCGTACCAAAAGTGCCAAATCACGTGCTGAGGCAACATTATGTGGATCTAGACCAGTTGATTCAGCATAGTTTGCCGATGTCATGCCTAACTGGCGTGCTTTATTGTTCATTGCAGCAATAAATGCACTACGCCCACCTGGGTAAGTACGTGCCAACGCCGCAGCAGCTGGATTTTCAGATTTCATCAATGCCGCCAATAATAATTCTGCACGATTCATCTCATCGCCTACACGCAAAGTAGAGCTGGAGTTTTTACCACCAGCACCTGCAAAATCAATGGACTCAAGTCTAATACGCTGTGACATATCCAAGCGTGCATCCGCCGTGACCACAGCCGTCATGAGTTTGGTAATTGAGGCTATCGGCAAGGTCATATTCTGGTTTTTACCAAACAGAACTTCTCCTGTTTGTGCATCCATCACGATTGCCGCACGTGCATTGACACTTGGCTGACTGGCACTAGTAGAATAATGATTGCTGGTTGTTGGATATTTGTTGGCAAGCGTACTATTGTTCAATACTGTGGTATTGTTGCTACGTTGTTTAACTTCCGACTGATCATTGGATAAGAATTGTCCTGCCTGTGTATCTGACCAAGCAATAGATGCACTAGGTGCTGTCTGTTGCATGATAATTTCGGCAAAACTGGTATTACATGCCAGTACGCTTGCAAGTAATAATCCCATACGTGCAGTCATTTTTCTTGCCAAATGAACTTGCGGTTGGCTGTGTCGGATATCGTTTTGACTTTTTATCATCTCGTTGCTTCCTGCGTCATGGTGACGATTAACTCAGATGTGTATGAAAATCGCTACAACATCACAACATCTTGATTAAAATTTTGTTAGGATAGAATCTATGCTACTAGGATAGCTAAAATTGGGCTGCAATTGCAAAATTTTTGCTTTATGTAACAAAAAAGTACATCGCTTGAGGAAAAAATGTGATTTCTGTTTTAGTTGTGGATGATCATGAGCTCGTACGCACAGGTATTTGTCGTATGCTTGAAGATCATGATGAAATTAAAGTCATTGGTCAGGCGGAGTCTGGCGAAGATGCGATTCAACTTACCCGACAATATCAGCCTGATGTAGTGTTACTCGATGTGAATATGCCTGGTATTGGTGGAGTAGAAACTACACGACGTATTCTACAAAGTGTTCCCAATACACATATCCTTGCGGTCAGCGGTTTGGCGGAAGAACCTTATCCCTCTTTGCTCCTCAAAGCAGGTGCAAAGGGCTATATTACCAAAGGTGCACCGCTCACAGAAATGGTGCGTGCCATTAAAAAAGTGATTCAGGGCGGCAAATATTTTAGTGCTGATATTGCCGAGCAGCTTGCTAGCTCTTATCTCTCTGATACACCTCAATCGCCTTTTGAGGCACTGTCTGAACGTGAAATGCAGGTTGCCATGATGGTGGTTAATTGTGTCAGTGCACAGGAAATCGCCGATAAGCTCTTTGTCAGTGTCAAAACCGTCAATACCTATCGCTATCGTATTTTTGAAAAACTCAACATCGATAGTGATGTCAAATTGACCCATCTCGCCATGCGTTATGGTTTAATCAAACCCTAAAAAATTAGTGCTTGTTATGGCAAATAAACAATTTAATCAGCTAGAAACCCAGCAGCGTCTGGGTTTTTCCTATACCAGTTATCGCCTCTTATTGTCATTAGGTTTATTTGCCATTTTGCTGTTTCTGCAACATGATCTGATGCTCAGTACACACTATCCCATACTTTATACCACTATCAGTAGTATTTATCTTGGAATGTGTATTATCAATTTTTTAACATTCAAATTTTATCAAAAACATGTACAGCTACAGCTATTTGTTTATCTCATGCTGGACATGATTCATATCACCTTAATATTATTCTTAAGTTTTGCACCCAATATTGCGATTATCTTGCTATATATTGTTGTCGTTCTTGCGGCTACGATGTTACTTACACCACGTAAAGCATTATTTTTGACACTTGCCAGTATTATCGCTGTGGTCTATCAGCAGTTCTTTTATAGTATTTTTGATGGTACAAAAGTGTTATTCATTGGCAGTTCAGCACTGATTACCTTGGTCTTTATCAGCACGTATGCACTTGGGCAGATTGCCAGTAAACGCATGAAATTTGTAGAAACTCTCGCCGTAGATCAGCGTAAAGAGATTATTCAACTGCAATATATTCATCAGAGTATTATTGAGCAGCTTGATACAGGTTTTATGGTGATTGATCGTGATGGAAAAATTATTACCTATAACGAAACTGCTCGTACTCTATTAAATCTGCCTACTGAAATTTCGTTACAACAGCAAAATTTCCGCCATATTCAGGAACAACTGTTTCTTGAACTAGAACAACATCGCAAGCATACTTTACGGGGTATCTTTCATTATTTCACTGCACCTGATACCACAGGTCTTTCGGTACAGTACCGCCCCATTGCCACACAACAGCAACAATTCACTTTACTGATATTTGAAAATCTACAGAAAGTGAATCAACATGTGCAGCAACTCAAACTTGCTTCGCTTGGGCAACTGTCTGCCAGTATTGCCCATGAAATTCGCAATCCGCTTGCTGCAATCTCACAAGCCAATGAATTATTGGCTGCCGACCAATTAGAGCATCAGCAAATTTTTACAAAAATGATTCAAAAGCAGTGTCTTAGAATCAATCGTATCATTGAAGACACCTTAAATATGTCGAGACAGCATCAAACCATGCCAGAAGATGTGATGCTTTATACATGGCTACATGAAATGGCGAATGAAGACCTCGCTGATGTAAAGCCATTCTTGTATCTGGATATTGAGTATAATACCTGTATCTCTTTTGACCCACAGCAATTACGGCAAGTACTGATTAATCTAGTGCGTAACGCCATTCGGCATGGGCACGAACATATCCCCAATAGTCTCGTACACCTACGTGTACAACAGTTTGGTGAAACCTTACATATCGATGTGATTGACCAAGGTTTGGGTATTTCCGAACAGCAGCAACACAAATTATTTGAGCCATTTCACAGTACTGCAAGTCATGGTACAGGGCTTGGCTTATACCTATCCAGAACATTATGCGAAGCCAATCATGCACGACTAAAATATATTCCACAAACACAAGGGGCATGTTTTCGTATAGAATGCTTACTAAGAAATAATAGTGCATTGAATATTTAGGGACAATTTTATGGCACACACGACACTGCCAAATCATCCACAACCACTTGCTTTAGTCGTCGATGATGAAGAAGATTTACGCCTGCTCATGCAAATGACGCTAAGCCGCCTAGGCGTAAGTTGTATCACTGCGGAAAATGTACAACAAGCAAAAAAACTACTCACGCAACACACTTTTCATCTGTGCCTCACCGATTTAAATTTACCTGATGGTGATGGCATTGAGCTGGTACAACATATCAATCAGCACTATACTAGCCTCCCAGTCGCCGTGATTAGTGCTTATGGCAATGTGGATATTGCTGTAACTGCATTAAAAGCAGGTGCATTTGATTTTGTCAGCAAGCCGATTCAACAAGAACAGCTGAAAGCATTGTTAGAGCACGCACTGGACAGTAGCATCAATCCCATTAGCACACTAGATTTACAAATTGAAGACCAATTGCTACTGGGACATTCCAGTATCATGCAACAGTTGAAACGCACCTTACATAAGCTCTCTCGCTCACAAGCACCTGTGTATATTGCAGGTGAATCTGGTACAGGTAAAGAAGTCGTCGCTCGTCTAATTCATCAACTCAGTAACCGTAATGAAGGGCCTTTTGTCCCTGTAAACTGCGGTGCAATTCCACAAGAATTGATGGAAAGCGAGTTTTTTGGGCATAAAAAAGGCAGCTTTACAGGTGCACATCAGGACAAAATTGGCTTATTTCAGGCAGCAAACCAAGGCACATTGTTTTTGGATGAAATCGCCGAACTTCCTCTTGCCATGCAAGTCAAGTTACTCCGTGCCATTCAGGAAAAGAAAATCCGCCCGATTGGTAGTGATCAAGAAATCAGTGTGGATATTCGTATCCTCAGTGCTACCCATAAAGATTTACCACGCATGGTACAAGAAGGCAAATTCCGTCAGGATTTATTCTTCCGTATCCATGTGATTGATGTACAGATTCCACCGCTACGTGAACGTGGCAATGATATTATTTTGCTGGCGGAACATTTTTTACAGCAGATTTGTCAGGATTGGCAGCTCGGCACAATGCAGATTGCCAATGCAGCAAAAGAATATTTATTACAAGGACATTATGAAGGCAATGTGCGTGAACTACGCAATGTCATGGAGCGTGCCGTAACGCTCTGTGATGAACACATCATTCAGGTCGAACATATTCAGGGCTTGCGTTGTCAGGAATTATCCATTCAAGCAGATGTTGCTCAGGACACGATGTCACCACCCTCATCAGCTCATACCACCATGACAGCGAAACAGGCACTTCCCAAAGAAGGGCTGGAAGAATACTTGGCAAATATTGAAAAAAGCTTATTGATTCAAGCACTTGATTCTACACATTGGAATCGCACCCTTGCAGCGAAAAAACTCGGCATGAGTTTCCGCTCGTTACGCTATCGTTTGAAAAAGTTTGAACTGGATACCGATGAGGATGAGTAATCCCATCTCAATAAAAAATGGACGCAAATATTGCGTCCATTTTTTATACAGCTAAATTACCAACTAAAGCCTAAACCGACACCACCTGATTTTTCATTATCAGTCAATGCACCGCTAATGCTTAGGCTGGTATTGACATTCACCACACGCTGATAACCAACGGCTACCGCCTGTTCATCACCCTGAAAACCACTCCCCACACCAATACGGTTACGCCCTTGTAGTCCTGATGTGCTGAGTGCCATGTTCATCATTGCAGCACTCATTGCACCCTGTCGGTCAAAGCGTTTATCGACTTCATGCAAACGGCGATTAACCTGTGTACTGTAGTCCTGAAAACTGCTTTCAAGGGTATTTATACGAGTATCGGTATAAGATTTGGCACTGGTGAGGGTGTCACTATTGGTTTGTTTCATTTGTGCCACATTCACTGCATCGGTATCTTCTGTCCCTGCTGCGATATGGGTAATTTGACGTAAATTATCCTTAGAGCCAACCGAGACAGTATTATCACGGTCATTGCTTGAATCATTACCTAGTACGACTGCATTTTTCGCTTTAGTATTGACATTATTACCCAATACAAAAGTGTTATCCCCTGTAACAGTGTTGTCATTACCAATCACATAGCTATCATGAGCCGTGACTGTATTTGGGTCACCGAATGCACCTGAACGATTGCCTTGCACGGCATTGCCCTTACCTACAACGGTATTGGACTCACCTGTAGCAGATGCACCCGCACCAATCACGGTATTATATGCACCATTTGCAGTTGCACCATGACCAATAGCAGTTGCTCCTGTACCAGTTGCCAAAGCGGTTTGTGCAGTATCGGTATCATTTACTTGTATAAATTGATGCGTTGCCGTGACTTGTGCTTGTACATCGGCAATTTTGTTATCTGTATAATGGTTTGCTGTTTGGATTGCCGATGCAGTTTTTTGGTCGGTATAACCTTTGGCATCATTTAAAGTGGCTTGGGCTTTTTGGTCGGTATAACCTTTGGCATCACTTAAAGCTGCATTGGTTTTTTGATCTGTATAAGCTTTGACATCCGCCGTGTTCGCAGTCATGACATTGGTTAATTCAGTTTTCGAGGCTTTGGTCGCTAAACCTGTACTTGCATCATTCACTTGATTATTCAACGTGGTGAAATCTGTTTGATTGGCTTTTAACGCTAAACCATCCGTCAATTCAGTTTTTGATGCTTTGCTATCTAGTCCCATAGTGGCATGATTCACTTGATTATTTAATACGATAAAATCGGCTTGATTGGTTTTTAATGCCAATCCAGAGATTAAAGCCGCTTGTGATGCCTTAGTGGCTAAACCTGTACTTGCATCATTCACTTGATTATTCAACGTGGTGAAATCTGTTTGTGATGCCTTAGTGGCTAAACCTGTACTTGCATCATTGACTTGATTATTTAACGTGGTGAAATCAGTTTGTGATGCTTTAGTGGCTAAACCTGTACTTGCATCATTCACTTGATTATTCAACGTGGTGAAAT
>SSHE01000088.1 GCA_008017315.1 Acinetobacter sp. | reverse complement strand
TTGAGTTCACCATCCTCAAAATCAGTCAGATGACTATTGTTGGGCATATCCAGTAATTCTTGTAAGAATTGTCCAGTATTACCTTTGTTAATCGTAAAGCCTGAAATATCTTCTTGCCGTTTGAGTTCCGAAAAAGGACGATAATACAAGGTTGTCAATTTATCAAAAACATCAGTCAATCTCATAAGTTATCCTAGGTGACTAAAATCTAATAATTCAGAAAGGCTCATTTCAAATACCTGAGCAAAAATGTAAATATTTAATAAAGCAGGGTTACGTTCACCACGTTCTATCATGCCGATGTAGTTACGGTGAAAGCCTGTGAGTTCTGCTAATTGCTCTTGACTGATCAGTTTTGCTTTACGCAATGAACGGATACGCAGTCCAAACGTTTTTAAAATGTCTTGTTCCATTTGCATCATTTTTGATGATTTGTTATAGTCAAACTACACACAATAAGTGTTATTTTAGGTTAAAGGGACATAGTTTTGTATTTCCAATCAGCTATGCAGAATTTTTTATTGTATCAAGGCAGTTGTTTTGACATTATGCCTCAATTTTTGGATCAATCGTTTGATATGGTATTTGCTGATCCGCCATATTTTTTATCGAATGATGGTTTAACCATTAAGAATGGAAAAATTCAATCAGTGAATAAAGGAAGCTGGGACAGGCTGGATTCTCAACAAGATATATATACTTTTAATTATCAATGGTTAGCACTGGTAAAGCAAAAACTTAAAGATGATGGTACAATTTGGATCAGTGGTACACATCATAATATTTTCCTTATAGGTCAAGCCTTATCATCGCTTAACTTTAAGATTTTAAATATGATTACATGGGAAAAACCAAACCCTCCACCTAATTTTTCTTGTCGTTATTTTACCTACTCTACGGAATGGATTATTTGGGCACGCAAAGATCCTAAAATTCCACATTATTTTAACTACGAACTCATGAAAAAGTTAAATAGTAGTAAGCAAATGAAAGATGTTTGGCGATTGCCTAGCGTTGCAACATGGGAAAAAAACAAGGTAAGCACCCAACACAAAAACCATTGGGACTATTATCACGCATTATTCTTGCTTCTACTCAAGCAAATGCACTTATTCTCGATCCATTTTCAGGTTCGGCAACCACAGGTATTGCAGCAAATTTATTTAATCGTCGCTTTATAGGTATCGAACAAGAAGCGTCATTTTTAGAGTTGGCAAAAAATCGTTACCTCGCTTTAGATGATATAGAACGTCAAAATATAAAACAGAAGATACGCTGCCAAATCAGCTTAATCTAAGTGAGCTTAATGATGATGTGGCTCCACAAGTTAGACCACTACAGAGCGGGTCGTGATACGTTTGCCAGTAGTTTATTGGATTTTTAGGCTTTGTTGCAGCATGTTTTGCAACTTAATCAAATCTTCCATTTTGACTTTCATGCCTTCTTCACGAATCCCTTGAATATTATCACGATTCAAGCCGAGTGGTTCGAGCATCTTGAATGCACCATTTGTTGGGTCAGACGAGTGAAAACCCTCTGTTACCGATAAAATGTGCCGTTGTAGTGCAGGGGCAACTTTTGATAATTCTGGGGCAGTTGCTGCTGCTTGGACATCCATTATCTGTGCGGTCTGTTCATTGACTTTGGTATTTTGTAAGTCAGTTTGACTTTTATCAATGTGACGTTGCAGTGCTTGGCGTGTCTGTTGGTTTTCTTGAAAAGGCACAAATCCGACTTGCTCTTCACTGAGTTCATCTTCTGCCATCACATAAATCGTCGGTAGCTGAATGACATCTTCTTCGGCATAGGCATGCGACAAGCCGATATAAGGCAATATGGCGAATGGTAAAAGGTATTTTAATGATTTCATGATGTTACTCCAATATTTAAGTACCGTACAAAACATCAATATTGTCTATACCTTACAACAAAATTGAGCAAGATACCAACATATTACAGGTTTGATTTTTATGCTCAATGGATGTGTTTTGTACGATTAGAGTATAAATGTTTGCCATGCTTGGATTTGACTGTCCCAATAGCTGAGTTGTGCAGTGCTCAAATCTGCAAAATTAATCCAATAATCTTTACCGACTTTATCATTAAAACCTGTGCTGATGAGTAAAGCATCGTCGGTAATTTCCATTATCCAGCCTTGCAATTGTTCACCATTGGCAAGGATAATTTTTTGCTGATTACCTGATTCTGCAAAGTGAATTAAGCGTTCTTCAATGTTCATAAATGTTCCTGATTATCGAAGATAAGGGTAAGGATTGGTTGCACCACGCCCTTTACCTGTCAAATAAATCCCATAATGTAAATGTGGGGCGGTATTTTTGGCATTACCCGTGTTGCCGACATAGCCGATTAACTCACCTTTACGCACATAGTCACCTTCACTTAACCCTCGTTTATGCTGGTGTAAATGAGCATAATAATGCCATGAACCTGCTGGCCCTCGAATCCAAACCACCGTACCACCCAGGGTATTGCCTTTTAGGCTGGTGACCAAGCCATCTGTGGTACTATAAACTTTTGTACCTTTATCCGCCATGATGTCGATACCTTCATGTGCACGTCCAGCACTACGAGACGCTCCCCATGTATCTTTAAGCTGCTTAGGTGCAATGCCTTGTACAGGAATCGGCAAACGAGAGGGTAATGATTGTTGTTGTAATTTACGGATAATATTTTGGTCTAAAGGCGTTGGTTTTGTGGGTTTGCTGGCACAGCCTGCGATGAGTAAGACAATGATACTACTCACAATAAGCAAAATTTGGCGAAAATGAAAAGGTACATCCTGCATAATGATTAAACATGATCCTTATTGAAAACCTGAAATTGAGCGATGACTTTGTGCATCGCTGTGGGAATCGCAAGCCGTGTAATGTCGGCAGCCGCAAAGGCATGTGCAGTAAAATGCTGTGCCAACTGTGCCTGTAGCCTAGCATCAATCGAAAATTTATGACAGTGTAGCTGCCAAGTAAAATGGGTAAATTGATGTTTTACCCATGCGTCTTGATGTTCTTGTAATTGCCATTGCTGAATAAACGCCAAAAAATCCTGCTCATCTTCAATCATGGGTAAGCAATACAAGCCGCCCCAAAGTCCTTGCGAGGGACGTTGCAGCCAAAGCCATTGTTGTTGGTATTCCAAAATCAGCACGTGAGCCTGTTTGATTGGCACAGCTTTTTTGATTTTTTTCTCAGGATATGCCAATACATTGCCTTGCAAAAATGCTTGGCATTCATTTTTCATTGGACAATACAGGCATAAAGGATTTTTCGGAGTACAGACAGTTGCACCCAAGTCCATAATGGCTTGGGTGTATTCGGCGTGGCGTTGTTCGGGTACGAGGCTGCTTGCTAGTTGCCAAAGTGGTTTTTCGTTGGCGGGTTTGGATAAATCACCCGTCATCGCAAAATAGCGTGCCAAAACACGTTTGACATTACCATCCAAAATCACCCCAAACTTGCCTAAGCCCAAAGACATCACCGCCCCAGCAGTGGAACGCCCAATGCCTGAAAGTGCCATCCAGCCGTCTAAATCCTGTGGAAAATCGCCCAGCTCAACCACTTGACGAGCTGCTTTGTGCAGATTTCTGGCACGAGCATAATAGCCCAAACCTGCCCAATACGGTGCAACCTCATCCCAGTCGGCTGCGGCAAGGGTCTGTACTGTTGGAAAACGTGCAATAAATCGAGGGTAATAGTGTAGGACGGTTTTGACTTGGGTCTGTTGCAGCATGATTTCAGATACCCAGACCTGATAAGGATGGTCTTGCACCTGCCATGGCAAATCATGCCGCCCATGCTGTTCAAACCATGCTAAAAGCGGCGTACTAAAATCTTGAAGGTTAGACATAATGCAAAAAAGAAAGCGACTTTTTACAGTCGCCTAGCATAACAGAATTGGAGGGCATTACGCATATACAATCATTAAGTCTCTACAATGCCAGCCAGCATAGTCGCCTTGATTTCTTCATAATGCTCATGTGGTGCATGTGCCACAACTCTTTCAATCTTACCTTGTTGCTCTTCGTGAGCTTGAGGATATAACCAACGTGCGACTTGCTCCGCTACACTGGCATGATATTGAATTTCCATGTGATTCAAACCATAGAAAATCGCCTTGTGTGCTTTTGGGACATTGAGCTGAAGTTTTGGGTTCGGATGTTCGCCCAAGGCACTACGCACACTGACCAGATAATCACCTATGATTTCCAAGGCTTTGGATTGTTTCGGTTTTAATTCAATACTACCTGCAATGAGAAAGGTTTTAATCCGATGGGGCAATGGTGCAGGACGGCGAATATCATCACGAATCCCAGAACGCCCATCTTGATGTTCCCAGTCATCATCACGCACACTACCATGACGCAAATCCATAATGCCATCACTGCGAATCTGAGTCAGCCGACCAATACGGTCAAGAATCGGAAAACGTCCTAGGCTATCCTGTAACATAAAGCCTAAACGTTCCAAAGCTGCCCCATGATGTGGCGAACCAATACAGACCAGATTGCCAACTTTATTGACCCAATGATGTACTTCCTGCTTGCCATAGAACAAAGCACTACGAGAAACCAGCCCTCCCATACTGTGCCCAATCAAGTCAATACTGGTAATGCGTGGATTACGTTGTATTAAATCTTCGAGCAACCATGCAAAGGTTTTGCCATTGGCAGAGATACGACGACCTGTATTATAGTTTAAATACAGCATGGTATTATGATCACGCTGTGCCAATAACTTTTCGCCTACCCCAGGATAGTTGCTTTTTGACCACGAAAGATGATTCATACACAAACCATGAGTCATAATCACCACACGACCTGCCAAGTCACCATTTTGACGTTGTCCATAGTGATCATAAAAAACCATCGGCAGTGCCAGAGGATTCTGATGATGGAACAGATAATTGCCCAATACACCATTTAAAGCACCAATCACATAATGCAGCGTCGGGCTAAGAGATTTTTTTTGTAGCATGGGAAAGCGAAAATTGACATGGCGTAAAGCAGGTGCAAGGATATTTTGCCCATAACTTTGGGCAAAGTTATAACCCTGTTTGAATAATTTTTGCACATAAGGCTTGGCGAGAATGCGGTTGGATTGCTCTTGTGTAAATCCCAGTGTTTTTAATAAAATCTCACGATGAATCAACTGTATAACATCATGAACACCCAATAAATTGACGGTCACAAGCTGAGCCAGCCCTTCGAGCACATCTGCCTGATTCGGCGGCGTAGAATCCCATCGACAATAGGTTTCGTGTAAAGGGGTTAAACTTGGCATAATTGCGTTCCTCGCCTAATACAATGTTGTCCAAATGTTGCGTGTATAAGGACAGTCATATTTTATCTTTGACCATAACATCGTTACAAAATAGCCGATTGGGAAAATTTAGTACGAGGTTATTGTCTAACAAAATGTAGCAATATCACACATTTCCGATTAGACCACTTGCAAAACCTGCATCATTGCTCATCTACCTCTTGCATAGCGGTGCTATTTGGGAAGATAACAAAGCGGCTCTTGATATTTCCGCAAGAAGTCTATTTCATTCATTTGGAATCTTGTTTTAAACTAAAAAAACACTTTGGTAAAGTAAAAATCACCAAAATAAGAAATTTATACTTGTAATTTTTTTCATATCATGATTCTAGGTGTAAATTTTGTCATAAAGTGGCATTTTAATGCTGATTTTTTGCGATAAACATATTTTTTTGGCACAAAATGAGCTACTGTACAGCCAAAAAGAGTAACATTGATTTTTGATAGGAATAGTCTAAACGTGACGCAATATACTGCACAATCGCTGGAAGTTTTATCGGGCTTAGACCCAGTACGCCGTCGCCCTGGGATGTACACCGATACCACTCGTCCGAACCATTTGGCACAGGAAGTGATTGATAACGCAGTCGATGAAGCACTGGCTGGACATGCCAATAAAATTAAAATCGTGGTCTATGCAGACGGTTCATTGTCCGTGGAAGATAATGGACGAGGCATGCCAGTGGATATTCATCCAGAATATGGGCAAAGTGGCATAGAAATCATCCTGACCAAACTGCACGCTGGCGGCAAATTTAGCGATAAAAACTATGAATTTTCAGGTGGTTTGCATGGCGTAGGTATCTCTGTGGTCAATGCCTTATCCAGCACGGTTGCGGTCACGGTACAACGTGATGGCCATCTGTATAAAATGGACTTTGCCGATGGTGTGCCGACCCAGCCATTACAGGTGTTTGAGGGTAAAGCCCCAAAACGTGCCACAGGCACAACGGTTCATTTCCATCCCAATCCCAAATATTTTGATAGTCCAAAATTTGCCTTAAAAGCCTTAAAACATAATCTCAAAGCCAAAGCGGTATTGGCGGCAGGCTTACATATTGAATATATTGATGAAATTAATAACGAAAAAATCGAATGGCAATTTGAAAATGGTTTGTTGGATTATCTCAAAGATGAAGTGCAAGACCGAGAAATTTTGCCTGAAATTCCGTATGTATCGCAAGGCAAGATTGATAAATCCAGTTGTGAATTTGCCGTGTGTTGGAATGTCGAAGGAGGGGAATCCGTACAAGAAAGCTATGTCAATCTGATTCCGACTGCACAGGGTGGAACGCATGTCAATGGGTTACGTTCTGGTATTACCGATGCTTTACGTGAGTTTTGTGAATTAAGAAATTTATTACCTCGTAATTTAAAACTTTCCCCCGAAGATGTCTGGGATGGGGTGAATTTTATTTTATCGCTAAAATTCCAAGAGCCGCAATTTTCAGGACAAACCAAAGAACGTTTATCCAGTCGAGAAGCGGCAAGTGTGGTACAGAATATTGCCAAAGATGCCTTTGCGTTATGGCTCAATCAATATCCTGAAATTGCCACACAACTGGCAGAAATGGCAATTTCTAAAGCTGGTCGTCGCCTCAAAGCCGCCAAAAAAGTGGAACGTAAAAAAATCACCTCGGGCCCTGCCTTACCGGGCAAACTGGCGGATTGTGTCGGTTTAACCCGTGAAGATTCCGAACTGTTTATTGTCGAGGGTGATTCTGCTGGTGGTAGTGCCAAACAGGCAAGAGATAAGAACTTTCAGGCGATTATGCCGATTCGTGGTAAGATTTTAAATACGTGGGAAGTCGCATCCGATGAAGTGTTGGCTTCGGAAGAAGTGCATAATATTGCCATTGCGATTGGGGTTGATCCAGGGAGTGATGATTTATCCGAATTGCGTTATGGCAAAGTCTGTATTCTTGCCGATGCCGACTCTGATGGGCTACATATTGCAACTTTACTATGTGCTTTATTCGTCAAGCATTTTCCAACTTTGGTGGAAAATGGACATTTATATGTCGCCATGCCGCCTTTGTATCGTGTCGATATTGCTAAGGATGTGCATTATGCCTTGGATGATGATGAGCTGAATATTATCCTCAAAAAAGTCAAAGGCAATAAAAATCCACAAATTACCCGATTTAAGGGGCTTGGTGAGATGAATGCCAGCCAATTACGTGAAACCACCATGGATCCCAATACCCGTCGTCTGGTTCAGCTCGATTTGGATGATAGCCATTTTACGGCAACCTTACTGGATAAGCTACTGGCGAAAAAACGTGCGGCTGATCGCAAGCAGTGGTTAGAGCAAAAAGGAAATTTGGCGGATATTGGGGTGTAATCGTCATTCATTCAACCCAAATTGTAGTATCATTCATCAGTCAATAATACCTTATCGCCAGAGTAAGCAAGCCCTTACTCAAGCACTATTTTGGAAAGAAAAAATGCCTGATTATCGTTCAAAAACATCAACCCATGGTCGAAATATGGCTGGTGCACGTGGTTTATGGCGTGCCACAGGCATGAAAGATGAAGACTTTGGTAAACCCATTATCGCTGTGGTCAATTCCTTTACCCAGTTTGTACCAGGTCATGTGCATCTGAAAGATTTAGGTCAATTAGTTGCGAGAGAAATTGAAGCATCGGGCGGTGTTGCCAAAGAGTTTAATACCATTGCGGTGGATGATGGGATTGCCATGGGACATGATGGCATGTTGTATTCCTTGCCCTCACGAGATTTGATTGCCGATTCTGTGGAATATATGGTCAATGCCCATTGTGCCGATGCGATGGTATGTATTTCCAACTGTGACAAAATCACCCCAGGCATGCTCATGGCGGCCATGCGTCTGAATATCCCTGTAGTGTTTGTGTCGGGCGGCCCAATGGAAGCAGGTAAGGTTAAGTTCCGTGGCGATGAAAAAGCCATTGACCTTGTTGATGCGATGGTGGTTGCAGCAGACGAAAGCTATAGCGATGAAGAAGTTGCCGCATTTGAACGCTCAGCTTGTCCAACCTGTGGTTCATGTTCGGGGATGTTTACCGCCAACTCGATGAACTGTTTGACTGAAGCCTTAGGCTTATCTTTACCGGGTAATGGTTCGATTGTAGCAACCCATGCCAACCGTGAAAAACTCTTTAAAAGAGCAGGGCAGTTGGTAGTAGAGCTATGCCGTCGTCATTATGAACAAGAGGATTACAGTATTCTGCCTCGTTCGATTGCCAGCAAAGCCGCATTTGAAAATGCCATGACCCTTGATATTGCCATGGGTGGTTCAACCAATACCGTTCTACACTTGTTGGCGGCGGCACATGAGGCAGAAGTTGATTTTACCATGGATGATATTGATCAATTGTCCCGTAAAGTGCCTGTACTGTCCAAAGTTGCACCTGCAAAATCTGACGTACATATGGAAGATGTGCATCGTGCAGGTGGAATCATGGCGATTCTGGGTGAATTAGACCGTGCCAATTTATTGACGACTTCATGCTCAACCGTACATGAAAAAACGCTGAAAGACGCATTAGACAAATGGGATATTATCCGTACCGAAGATGCGGATGTATATGAATTTTATCGTTCTTCACCGGGTGGCATCCCAACACAGGTGGCATTTTCACAAAACCGTTATTATGCCACGCTAGATGGTGACCGTGAAAAAGGCGTGATTCGTAATGCTGAACATGCCTTTTCAAAAGATGGTGGTCTGGCGGTGTTATACGGCAATATTGCCTTAGATGGTTGTATCGTCAAAACCGCAGGCGTAGATGAATCGATCTTAACATTTACGGGTACAGCACGAGTATTTGAAAGTCAGGATACGGCAGTCGAAGCGATTTTAGGCAATAAAATCGTAGCAGGTGATATTGTGGTGATTCGCTATGAAGGCCCTCGCGGTGGCCCAGGTATGCAAGAAATGTTGTATCCAACCAGTTATTTGAAATCTAAAGGCTTGGGTAAAGATTGTGCCTTGATTACCGATGGTCGTTTCTCGGGTGGGTCGTCTGGTCTGTCGATTGGGCATATTTCGCCAGAAGCTGCCGAAGGTGGGGCGATTGGTCTGGTAGAAGATGGCGATATTATCGAAATTGATATTCCCAACCGTAGTATGAATCTAAAAGTGGATGAGGCAACCTTGGCAGAACGTCGCAAGGCACAGGATGCCAAAGGCTGGAAGCCTGTCGAAGAACGCAAGCGTAAAGTCTCTAAATCACTTCAAATTTATGCCATGCACTCAACCAGTGCAGCAAAAGGTGCGGTACGTGTCGTGTAAAAGATTGGTATAAGGCACAAAAAAAGCACTTTAAAAAATTTAAGGTGCTTTTTTTATGGTTCACGACATGGCTTTATTTTGCCAGTTCTGCCGCAATAGCATCCAATAAACGTGGGTCATCAGCTGTAATGTCAGGAGCAAAACGAGCAATCACTTCACCATTCCTATTGATGAGGAATTTTTCAAAATTCCATAACACTTCAGGCGGTGCGTTTGGCGTGAGTCCATATTCTACAAGGTCTTGCCACCAAGGACCTTCACCGATACGCTCAGGTTGTGCGGCAATGAGTGCTTGATAAAGTGGATGTTTTTCTGCACCAACCACGCTAATTTTGGCGAATAACGGAAAGGTTACATCATAGGTCAGTGAGCAGAATTGTTGGATTTCATCATTACTGCCCGGTTCTTGTGCCAAAAAGTCATTGGCAGGGAAGCCTAGAATTTCCAGCCCTTGAGCCTGCTTTTCCTTATACAGTTTTTCCAGTCCTTCATATTGTGGAGTTAAGCCGCACTTGGATGCAACATTGACCACCAGTAAGACTTTGCCTTGATATTTGGCAAGGGTGGTGGTTGCACCCTCTATTTTTTGTATAGATATATCGGTCACTTGTGTCATTTTATATATTCCTATTGAGATGGATTATTCGGCATGATCTACGCTTGCTTGTGGCATCATATTTGGCGTACTTGGAGGCTGTCCATGCAGTTTGATATAAATTTGTTCGCTGATGGCACTTAATTCCTGCTGTGCTTGCATCGCTTTGGCTTGTAAAGGTTGGAACTCAGCAGCTTGGATGGCAGCTTCTTGAGAACCTTTGGCGAGTATGATTTCACTCATTTCCAAACTAATCTGGCTGTTTTCAATCATTTTTTGCCGTAGTAAATTGCCTTCAGGGCTTTTGAGTGACAATTGAGCCAGTTGTTGATTGTTTTGTAGTACAAAAGCACGAAATTCTTCAAAGGCGTTCTTGAGTGCAGCATTGTCTTGTTTTTGCATTGCATCACCTAGGCGTTGTTGTAAAGCCACGGCGTATTGTTCTTGCGATTGCCCAAAGGTTTGAATCGTGCTGATATCTGCTTGAATATTGGCGGCATCATTGCTGGTTGATTGAATATGTTCTGGTCGTGTGCTGCCAGCATCTTTGACTGTGGTCACGGGTTTGGAACAGGCCGTCAGTGCCATGAGCGTGCTGATGAAAGTGACCAGTGCAAGTTGTTTCATAATATATCCAAAGGTATCGCATTTTATCATGGGCTAAATATTAGCATTTTAATGCGGTACTGTAGTATTAAATTTGGCGAACTCTTATTCACTATCAACAAAATTTTCTTCGTGCTCTGGGCGGTGTAGGCGATGGTGGGGGAATACGGCTTTAAAAGTTGAACCGAGCTGTTCTCTGGATTCGATTTCCAGACGTGCATCATGTTGTGCCAGTACGTGTTTGACAATCGCCAAACCTAAACCTGTACCACCTGTGTCACGACTACGCCCACTGTCTACCCGATAAAAACGCTCGGTTAAACGAGGTAAATGGTTTGGGCTAATGCCAATCCCTGTATCCTGTACTGAGAAAATGGTTTCATCGCCCCGATCTTGCCATGAGATAGTAATCGTTCCTTGCGGTGGCGTGTATTTGATGGCATTGGTAATTAGATTGCCAAAGGCACTGGCAAGTTCCATATCTGAACCAATCAGGTCATTATGACTATCTAAATGTAGGCTTAAACTATGCTCGTATTCGGTATTGTAGCCTTGGGCATCATCAAAAAGTTGATTCATCATTTCTGCCATGTTGATGATTTGATTCTTTGCCTGTAATGATTCATTTTCCAGACGAGAGAGCAGCAATAAATCATTGACTAACGCATTCATACGACGAGTTTGTTGCTGCATCTGGTCAAAGGCACGTTTCCAGCGTGGTGGCATTTCATCATTTTCAGATAAAGTTTCCAGATAGCCACTGAGTACGGTTAAAGGTGTACGCAATTCGTGCGATACATTATCAACAAAGTCCTTACGCATCTGTTCCAGTTTGCGGATTCGGGTGATGTCATACGCCATCAGCAAGCGGCTTTCGTGACCAAAACGAGTGAGTTTAATCTGGATATAATGCGCATGTGGCGTTGCCGCTTCAAGTACTAGACCATCAGGGTAATCATTGACATGATTAAAGTAATTGATAAATTCTGGGCCACGGATAATGGTTAAAACCTGCCGTTTATAATCGCTTGCCTGTAATCCAAGTAATTGTTCTGCCGCAGGATTCCACCACTCGATGCAATGCTGCTCATCAATCAGAACAACGGCTTCTTCCAGTGCCCGCAATGAAGAACGTGCTCGTTCAATCAGCCCCACCATTTCTGTTTGGAGTATTCGTTCACGACGCTGTGCTCGATAGACATTGAACAATAATGCGCCCCATACCCCTGACAAATCAGGCGGTGCATCCTGTGAATGCTGGCTAATCCATTGATTAACAATATACAGTGAGCGAATTTGTAGGCTAAAGAAGAAAATTAATCCCAATGTCAAACAGAGCAAAAAATAATTAATCCCGACACCAATCAAACCTGCAATTAACAGAATCAGGAGTAATCGCCGAAAGTCCTCGGAAACGTAGCTTTTGAGCGTGCTATAACGTTC
The DNA here is from genome assembly GCA_008017315.1 of Acinetobacter sp. Classification (GTDB taxonomy): domain Bacteria; phylum Pseudomonadota; class Gammaproteobacteria; order Pseudomonadales; family Moraxellaceae; genus Acinetobacter. Next base: position 204 of record SSHE01000088.1, on the reverse strand, counting down.
GCTGGATGGGCGATTTTTAAGTTGATTGGGGAGAAATGAAGAATCACTCATACCTAAGATTACCCAACGGCGGTATCAATACGAGTAGAAAAACGATAACCCGTACCACGGACGGTCTGTACATAACGATCGGCAGAAAAAGGCTCTAATACTTTGCGTAAACGGCGGATATGTACGTCAATGGTACGATCTTCGATATAGACA
>SSHE01000111.1 GCA_008017315.1 Acinetobacter sp. | reverse complement strand
TTGTTTATCCATAGTCATGACTTTTGGTGTAGACACAATTTCTGTTTGACCATCCGCTTGTGCAGCAGATAATTCTAAATCTAGCATAAAATCAGACATATTAATCAAACCAAAAGCGATACGTCCCGTTGGATTGGCGACACCTAAATCAACGTTCAAGTTATCTGGACGCTCAATGGTATATTTGTAGCCCCCTGTAGTTGAATCTTTTTCTGGCTCACGCAAGTTCCATAGCGTTGTATCGCTTCCACCCACCAAGAGATTATTATTATTGGTAATCCCTTGTGATAAAATGCCCCACTTCACCCCAAAATCTTTGCTAAAGCTATTCGTCGCACGAACAATACGCGCTTCAATCATCACCTGTTTCACTGGCACATCAACCAATTCAATCATTTTACGAATACCGTCAATTTTTTGAGCAGTATCATTGACAATCAGAGTATTGGTACGGACATCCACAGAAATTGAACCTCGTGGGCTCAATAGACTGCCTGACAATTCATCACCATCCGAATTATTTGAACCATTATTTCCACCCGAAGATGAGGAAGATGAATTTTTACGTTCAGTAATGAGTTTTTGAATGTCTGCTACTTTGGCATAATTCAACTGAATATAATCGGTTTGAATCGGTGCAAGTTTGACACTTTGTGCGATAGCATCTGCTTCATCTTTTTCAGCCTTCAACAGCTCCGTCACAGGTGCAATCCAGATCACATTACCATTACGACGTTTATCCAAGTTTTTACTCTTTAAGATAATATCCAAGGCTTGATCCCAAGGCACATCTTTCACCCGCAAAGTAATCTGCCCTTGAACCGAATCTGCCGCCACCAAGTTTACATCGGTAAAGTCGGCAAGTAATTGCAAAACTCGACGCACTTCAATATCTTGGAAATCCAAAGAAATTTTCTTACCCGTATAGGTTTGTGCCGTACGTGTCGTTGCTTGCTTTTCAACTGGACGTTTGACACTAATGGTGAGTTTATCTTCTGCCTGATATGCCATATATTCATAGCTTCCAGACGGTTGAATCACGATAACCCCATTACTTCCTTCATTATAAGCATCAACAGTTACAATAGGTGTAGCAAAATCAGTGACATTCAAGCGACGTGCCAAATGCGTAGGTACTTTACTTCCGAGTAGCCGCACCACCACTTTACTGCCTTGTTGCTGTACATCCACAGGCGTTCCAGCACTCAATAGTTGAATATTGACCAAACCTTCGCCTTGTGCACCACGCTCAAAGCCAATATTGGATAAGCCATTGACTGGCTTGGTTGATACTGGTTGATTGGTCGTATTTGTAGTCGCTACAGGAGCAACCAAACCCGAGGCAACTTTAAGAATAAACGTATTACCTTCGGTACGTGTGGTAAATGTCGAACTTTCTTTAAGGTTGATGGTAAGACGTGAACGTTCACTATCTGCTTGTGCATCTACACTGGCAATTTCTGCGGTATTTACCGCAACATTGCTGGTCGCAAGTTTATTACTCGCACCGTCAAAATCCAGCACAAGGCGAGATGGTGCATCGAGTTGATACGCTTTGGGCTGAACTGGCAATCCATCAAACATGACACGTAACTCTGTGCCCTGATCACCCAATTGCATCGGTACAACCTGTGTAATCCCTACCTGTGCACTGGCAACCTGCATTACACCCAATGCAATTGTTGTCATCGCAAATCTGTTCATGGTGAATCCCATTTTCATCACTAACCCCATTTCACCTAATGTCATATTTTTCATTGTATTCATCCTTTACTTCGCATCACCATGTAAGACCAAATTACGTGGACGCTCAATAAAGCCATCCTGACCATCTGGTACAATTTCATTTAATGCAATTTGATCTGGCGTAATTTCAATAATCCGTCCATGGTTTTTACCCATATAACTGCCTTTTTGCACTTGCTCAATCTGACCTTCTGGTGTCCGAATGAGTGCAATAATATTGCCTTTCGCACCACGAATTGTTCCTTTCATAAACAATTCTTCGAGTGCATAACTTTCAAGTGGCTGTAAAGGACGAGCCATATTTGGATAAACACGCTTACCAGCCATCACCCGAAGTTCATTTGCAATACTGGTAGGTACAAATGGACTTTTTAAGGTAAAACTCGCATAGCTATAACTCGGCACAGGTGTAAAAACTGGTGGAGGCTCTACTGGCAATGGTGGTTGATTACGAATTTCCTGCATTTTCGTTGCAGCATTATCAACACGTGATTCACAACCTGCCAGCATTACCATCATCGCAACAATAACAGTTTTGTGTCTGAGACTAACGGCATTCATCATTTTTTAGCCTCCTGCTCATTATTTTTATCTTGCTCAGTCATATAACGATAGGTTTTTGCTTTAATCGTCATAGTCAGTTTTGGTACTTCACTACCTTTACTTGCCTCAGATTTGATATCCAAATCATGCAAGGTGACAATTCGTGGTAAAGCTGCAATCGCACTGACAAAACCACCCATACTGTGATAATTGCCCAGTACAGTAATATCGATTGGTTGCTCAATAAAGACCGCTTGCTTTACTTCAGGTAATAAACTGATATTTTTAAAATCAAGACCCGAGGAAACACCTGCCACATTGATATCTTCAACCAAACCCGCAATTTCCGTTTCTTTCGGCAATTGTTCAAGCTGCTGATTAAATTGTACTTCCATCAACTCAACTTGTGCTTGATAAGATTGTAAGTTACGCAATTTAGAGTCCTTATCACGAAACTCATTGAGTAAATTTTCCTGTTGTGATTCTGCACCAGCGATTTGCTCTCTAACACTTTGAATCACAGCGAAATAGGCAGCAAAACCAATTGCAACCAGAATCAAAACATACATGGTAAACTTTACTGAAGCTGGCCATGCACCAATATTACTCATGTCCATTTGTTGTAGTTGTTGGACATATTTATCAAAAGAAAAGCCTTTTTTCGGTTTTTCGTTTATCTGCTCGAGTTGTTCCATATTGTCGCTCATTGCGCCACCTCTGCTTTATTTTCTGGTGCTGCAAGAATTGTACTCATATCACCTAAATCCACAGTGACCAAGAATGTTCCATAGTTATCTTCTGCACGTGGAGCAACCGCACCTTGCTGCTGCGGTTTCACTTCCGCCGCTACAAATGAACTCATAAAGGCATTTCTAAACCACGGTGAACTACCCAGATTTCTTAGAAAATCAGAAACGACATTTGGATCTTGTGCTTTCCCAGTAATGGCAAATTTATCCCCAGTTCTGGAAAAACCAGTGAGATACATTGCTTCGGGTGTCAATTTAGAAACTTCATCAAACACATGCACAATCACTGGACGCACCCCTTGCAAATCCTGAATCAACTTCATGCGTTCAATGATTTCATCACGACGTGCTTGCAAACCATCCAAAGCTTTAAGCTCTTGGTCTAATTGTTGATTGGCAGCTACAACACTCTGATTTGCCTGATTCTGTTCATCCAATTGTTGATTAAAGAACATCCACACCAATGCTGATAAAACCAAACCTAAAACAGCAACCCCAGCACTGACAGCAACAAATTCCTTTTTCCGCTGTTCACGACGTTCTTCACGCCATGGTAATAAGTTAATCTTAGCCATCAGTCAAAACTCCTTAAGGCAAGCCCACATGCAACCAATAGAGAAGAGGCATCATTTTCTAGTTTTTTTGTATCAACTTGGGGGGCATAACTCATTCTCAAGAATGGGTTAGCAACAGTCACACGATACCCCAAATTATCCTGTAATAATTTTGGCAAGCCTAAAAGATTCCCACCACCACCTGCTAACAAAAGGTGATCCACTTCTGAATATTGCGAAGACGAAAAGAAGAACTGTAGTGAACGTGCTGCTTGTTGTGCCAAGGCATCCATAAATGGATAAAGCACTTCAGTTTCATAGTCATCTGGTAGATTTCGTTCTTTTTTGGCAAATCCAGCTTCGGCATAAGACAAGCCATAACGCTGCTGTACTTCTTGGGTCAGTTGTTTACCGCCAAAACTTTGCTCTCGGCTATAAATCACTTTACCACGATCCAGAACAGTCAAAGTCGTTTGGGTATGTCCGATATCCAACACCCCTACGATATTCGCCCCCATTGGCAAGCTATCCGCCAAAAGTGCATACGAACGTTCCAGAGCATAGGAATCGACATCCATAATTTTGGCATGCAGCCCTGCCAGTTCAACTACTTCAACGCGTTTTTCAACGTTTTCTGTTCGTGTTGCGACCAACAGCACATCCACTTTTTCTGGATTACGATCATTGACTTTCATAATTTCAAAATCAAGACTCACTTCATCCAATGGATAAGGAATGTATTGTTCTGCGTCCATACGAATCTGAACTTCACGTTCATCATCACCCATATCGGCATCCATTTCGATAATTTTGGTAATCGCTGATATGGTAGGAACAGCCAAAGCGACCTGTTGGGTACTTGGATTGGCAAGACTATACACCCGTTCGAGCACTTCACCCACTCGTTCAGGCTGCATAATTGCCTTATCCATGACATCATTTTCTTCAAGTGGTAGTACCCCATAGGCTTCCACCTGATACTTACCATTTCTTTCACTAAGCTGTATTAACTTTACAGAAGTAGAACTAATATCTACCCCTATTACACCCTTAGTTGCTTTAGAATTTAATTTAAACACAATTCAGTCCCTATTTTTTTTATCCCCTATGTAAAATCGGATTATGCACCATTTTTTTTACCTCTGCAGCATTTTATTGCTAACAATCTATATAGCTTATCGCTATACTTAGGGCATATTCCAATTCCACCGACCACTTTAGCGTCTATTAAAACCTAGTTATTATGAAAAAGCTATCACCTAAAGTACAGATTCACCCTTTTTTTTCAATTTTAATTCTAGGATTACTTGCTGTACCTATGGCTTTTTATGGCATGTATCTCTATATTGCCCCATCTTTGCCAAGTATGAATAGTTTACAAAAAGCGCCGTTGGAACAACCTCTACAAATCTATACTAAGGATAAGGTCTTAATTGCTGAGTTTGGTGAACGCCTTTCTATGCCTGTGCAATATCAACAGATTCCACCCGATTTAACACATGCTTTTTTGGCCGCAGAAGATTCCTCTTTCTTTGAACATAGCGGTGTAAGTTTCAAGGGGTTGGGGCGAGCTGTTACAGAGACCATTAGTGGTGCGGCACAAACGGGCGGTTCAACCATCACCATGCAGGTGGCAAAGAATTATTATTTAACCCCAGAACGTACGCTACGCCGAAAATTAACCGAAATTTTCCTTGCTCGAAAAATTGAGCAAAGCCTCAGTAAAGAAGAAATTCTGACTTTATATGTGAATAAAATTTTTCTCGGCAAAAATGCCTATGGCATTCAGGCAGCTGCACGTATTTATTATGGCAAAACACTGCAACAACTTACGCTTGCTGAAAAAGCCATGATTGCAGGCCTACCCAAAGCCCCATCCCGATACAATCCTGTAGCCAATCCAGAACGTGCATTGGAGCGTCGTAATTGGATTTTAGGACGCATGTTACAATTGGGCTATATTGACCAAAAAAAATATGAACAAGCCATTGCCGAACCCATACAACTCAAATTATCCGAACGTAAAGTACAGGAAAAATACCCCTACCTTGCAGAGTTGGTACGCAAGGAACTGGTGTCACAATTTGGTGAAACCGTCACCAATTCGGGGTTAAAAGTTTATACGACGGTGGATAGCCATCGTCAAGAACTTGCCGAAAAGGCAGTACAAGATGGCTTAGAAGCCTATGATCGCCGTCATGGCTGGCGAGGTGTCGAAGCACATGATAAACCTTTAAAGGACTTTGTCACTTTTGCAGATATGTATCCAGCCAAAGTCAAAAAAGTTAATCAAAGTAGCTTTGAAGCAGAGCTTAAAGATGGCACCATCGTCACTGTACCATGGTCTGGAATGAATTGGGTACGCTTCTATCGCAACGCCAATAATCCAGGCCCTGCAGCGAGCAATGCCGCACAAATCGTTAAAGTCAATGATATCGTCCGTGTCCGCCCCAATCATGACAAAACAAGTTGGAGCTTGGTACAAGTACCTAAGGCACAAGGACAACTCATCGCCCTCAATCCCAATAGTGGTGCTCTTGAAGCGATTGTTGGTGGATTCAGTTTTTATCAATCCAAATTTAACCGTGCCACACAAGGCTGGCGACAACCTGGTTCAACCATTAAACCCTTTGTCTATGCACTTGCATTGGAACGTGGCATGACACCTTATACCATGGTCAGTGATGCACCCATCACCATTGGCAAATGGAGTCCAAAAAACTCCGATGGTCGTTATTTGGGTACGATTCCGTTACGACGTGCACTTTATCTGTCACGTAATACTGTATCTATTCGGCTACTCCAAAACGTTGGTATTGAGCGGACACGGCAATTTTTAACCGACATCGGTTTGCACAATGAGCAAATTCCTCGCAATTATACCATTGCACTTGGCACGCCACAGGTCTTACCGATTCAAATTGCCACAGGTTATGCTGCGTTTGCCAATGGTGGCTATCGTATTCAACCGTATTTTATTGACTATATTGAAGATACAACAGGGAAAACTATTTTTAAAGCCAATCCAGCCTATGCTTGCATCAGTTGTGCTATCGATCAAGAACATGGCGTGACATCACAGCCAAATGATGAAAACAGCGATTCAGCTATCACAGACATTCACAACGATGAACAAGGCAAGATTGTACACGCAAGCAATCCACAAATGACGGATGAGCAAGCGATTGCTGGACAATATCGCAAAGCACAGCGGATTTTAAAATCCAGTTCAGCCTTCGATATGGCGAATATCTTGCGTGATGTGATTCAGCACGGTACAGGTCGTGCAGCATTAAAAATTGGTCATGATGATTTAGGTGGCAAAACAGGTACAACCAATGATGCCAAAGATGCTTGGTTTGCAGGCTTTAACGGCAATCTTGTCACTGTCGCATGGGTTGGATTTGATGTGCCAAGCACTTTAGGTCGTCGTGAATATGGTGGTGTTGCCGCACTGCCTATCTGGATTGATTTTATGCAGGGTGCATTAAAAGACCAACCGCTCGCATGGGTCAAGCTCGATACACAAGGCAATAACACCATCAGTGACATGCTAGACGATGACAGTGAAGATTGGCAACGCCAACAAAAAGAAGTTCCTCCATTGGCTCGCCCACTTTATCGCCCCTCTGTAACACCTAAAAATACAACTAAGGATCATGATTTTGAAGATTTACCCGATGAAGAAATCTTGATTCCACAAACCATTACACCTCCCACTTTTGGCAATCCCAATCCACAACCCCCTACCAATTCTGGGCAAAATACCAAACCACTCCATCCAGATGCAATTTTCTAACCACTCATAAAATCATCCATAAAAAAAGCGAGCATCATGCTCGCTTTTTTATATCCCTACACATTAAGCAATCAGATGCTGCAAATTACTGGCACGAAGAATACCGTACATTTTTTCAGGCATCGCCACGAATTGCAGACTTTGTAGTGTTGGACAAGCACGTAACCATTGAATCAACATCGCCAAAACCAGCGTATTTGCTTGTTCAACACCCGCCAAATTGACCTGAACTGGGAAATTGACCTGTTGCTGCAAATACTGCAAGCCCTGTTGATACACTTCTGCTGCATTGTCAAAATTGACCTGACCAGCCAAACAAAGCTGATTGTCTTGCCATGTAAGCGTTGCCACCATAAGCTTATTTATCCTTCACTGCATCAGCATTCGGCTTAAAACTCGCAATCGCTTTATCCATATTGCCACCATTTTGTTGTACAGTCGTTTTAAATTGATCTCGGAAAGTCAAAGCCAAATCAATACCACTGACATTGATATTACGGATTTTCCACTGATTATTTTTATCCACAAGCTGGAAAGCTACAGGAACTTTATTATTATTAGCGATTTTAAAATCCATCATTACAATAGGATACTGTGCCCCAGTATCTTTATATGGGCGTAAACTAAAACCCTCATTACTGTATTTTGCCAAACCTTTGGCATAGGTATTAATCGCACTCTCACGAAAATTTTGGGTAAACTGTGCACGCTGGGCTGCGGTTGAATATTGATTGGAATAATATTGTCCCATTACCAAACGAGAAAAGCCCTGTGCATCCACATGCGGCTCAATACTTTGTGACACAATTTTATTAATCACAGCAGGATTTTGTAATTGAGCCTTATTTTGTTTCAATTGAGCAATCAACTGATCGGCAATACGCTTCACGAAATCAGGCGGAGTCTCTTGTGGTGCAGCAAAGCTTAAAGAGCTCGCCAACATACCCGCGATGGTCGATGCCCATAATATGGTTTTGGTTGCGTTCATATGCCTAAACTCCTTATTTATTCTGCAAATACTGCAGTATCTTGCTTATCTGTCGGTGCTGGTGCAGTACTTTCGCTACTTGGTTCAGCCTTACTTGAGTTACTGGTAATAAACTTATTGACCAAATCTTCAATTTCTACTGTACCCTGTGTTTGGGTATCTGGGAAATTGCCATTTTGTGCGATATAAGTAAATGCACCACCTGGTTCAATTTTGAGATATTTCTCACCAATGATGCCATTGGTTGCAACCTTAATATAAGCATCCTGATCGATAGTGGTGATGTGCGTCATGTTATCAACAAGTTGCTTTTGCATTACTTTTTGTTGTGCTGCATCGGCCTGTGTATATTCATCACTATATTTCAAATCTTCCAGTGCATATTGCTCAACTTTTTTTAATTGTGCAGGATTAAATGTCGTGAGTTGCTTGTCCATCGCTAACATCACGACAGCTTTATTGGACATCGGATCAAAACTAATATGCTTTACTTGCCCAACTTTAACACCACCAATCGTCACTTTGGCACGTTCTTTTAGACCACTGATATTGTCAAATTTTGCGGTCAAGGTATAGCTATCACCCATGGTGCTACCTGTCAAACCACTGACACGCATGGCAAGCAAAAATAATGCTGCCGCAAACAGAATCACAAATAAACCTACCGCCAGTTCAACTGTACGTGATTTCATTAAAAGCCTCCGAACATGACCGCAGTCAGCACAAAATCAAAACCTAAAACACAAAGTGAAGAATAAACGACGGTACGAGTCATGGATGTAGCAATCCCTTCTGGTGTCGGTTCACAGGCATAACCTTGATACACTGCAATCCATGTACACAAAATCGCAAACACAAAGCTTTTCACAATCGTGCCATTAAACACATTTTTCCAAAATTCGACCGACGCTTGCATACTATTCCAAAATGAGCCTTCATCTGCTCCAAGAAAATCTACGCCAACCAACTTACCGCCAATAATCCCCACTGCGGCAAAAACCACAGAGAGCATCGGCAAACTCACAATACCTGCCCATAAACGAGGGGAAATCACATATTTCAATGGATCAACGCCGATCATTTCCATACTCGCAAGTTGTTCGGTTTGCTTCATTGAACCAATTTCAGCGGTCAAAGCCGAACCCGCTCGCCCTGCAAATAATAATGCTGCAACCACAGGAGCAAGCTCTCGCAGCAAGGTCAATGCAACGGCTGTACCCAGCATGGCTTCACTACCAAAGTTCACCAGAATACTATACATCTGCAAACCTAGCACACCACCGATAAATAACCCTGATACGCTAATAATCAGTAAGGACATGACACCAACACGGTACATTTGATAGACAAACAAACGTACTCCTTGCCATGTTGGCATGGAACATAGCACTTGTAGCAACATGATACTTGCCATACCAATGCCTTGTATCCGCTCGATTACTCGTCGTCCAAGCAAAGCGACTGCATTCATTTTCGATACCCTTTGCTATGCCAAATATGGCACATGGCTAAATTGATAATCCACTGGCCCCTCAACCGAACCTGTCAAAAATTGCTGTACAAATGCCGATGGATGCTCTCGTAACTGCTCAGGCGTACCCTCACCTTGCACCTTACCCTCTGCAACGACATAGATATAATCCGCAATAGACAAGGTTTCTTCTACATCATGTGAAACAATAATGGTGGTCAAATCTAAGGCTTCTCGTAAGGAACGAATTAACCGAGTCAATACTCCCATCACAATTGGATCTTGTCCAGCAAACGGCTCATCATACATGATGAGCTCTGGATCAAGGGCAATCGCCCGAGCCAATGCAACACGACGATTCATCCCTCCAGACAACTCAGAAGGCATTAAATGTTCTGCACCACGCAACCCCACAGCCTCGAGCTTTAAACCAATCATTTCTTTAATGATATTCTCAGGAAGTTGCGTATGTGCACGAATCGGAAAAGCCACATTCTCATAGACACTCATATCGGTAAATAATGCCCCACTTTGAAATAACATACCCATTCTGGCACGAGCATCAAATAATTCTTTGCGTGACATTTTGCCAATATCTTGACCATCCAATAGCACCTGACCACTATCCGGCTTTAACTGACCACCAATCAAACGTAGTAAGGTCGTTTTACCCGTACCCGATGGTCCCATAAATGCGGTAATCTGCCCACGACGTATGCTGACATCAATACCATCATAAATCACACGCTCACCACGTTTAAAGCTTAAATTTTTGACTTCAATCAAGGCATTATGTTGTATGGGCATACTTGCACTCATATTTTTATTCATTGGGGACACAAGGGTGATTCTACAGAACAAGTATTCTACAAGGAAATCATAAAAGTTTCGTTATAGTTCTGATAAAATTAGTTCTGATAAAATTAATTCTGCAAATTACCTTGACAAACAGACTGTGCTTGCACTTTTATCTGACGTTCTTTAGAAAAATTCCTTTCCATGGCAAAATACCCCAAATAGAATGCATTCAGCACAACCAAAAAAACAAAAAAGTACGGCACAATCCTACCTGATTTAATTTTACGCAAACTTCGTCACACTATTGTAGCAATTTTTGTCATATTATCACAAGCCAAAGCCATATAAAAAACACGCCTTTTAGGCGTGTCTTTGATCATTCATATTACAGCTTAACGGTCATTCGAAAATTTGCGACGCATTGGGCGATCACCGCCTTCAGAACCAAAACGACGTTCGCCGCCGCTTTCACGGTTAAAATTGCGTTCACCACGATCGCCTTGAGAGAAACGACGCTCTGTGTTGTCATGCTGACCAAAACGACGTTCTGGACGATCGCTTGCACCAAACTCACGACGTGGCGGACGATCACCAAACTCTTTACGGGCAGGACGATCACTTGCACCAAACTCACGGCGTGGCGGACGATCACCAAATTCTTTACGAGCAGGACGATCACTTGCACCAAACTCACGGCGTGGCGGACGATCACCAAATTCTTTACGGGCAGGACGATCACTTGCACCAAACTCACGGCGTGGCGGACGATCACCAAATTCTTTACGAGCAGGACGATCGCTTGCACCAAACTCACGACGTGGCGGACGATCACCAAATTCTTTACGGGCAGGACGATCACCATGAGCAAAACCACGACCTTCCGAACGCTCACCACGAGGTTGATAATCCGCACGATTGCCACGATTATCATCATCAAAACGTGGACTACGATCTTCACGTTTAAAATGACCTTCGCCTTCTAAACGACGCTTACCACCAAAACCACCACGTTCGCCACCGCCAAAGCTGCGACCTTCTGAACGCTCACCACGACCACCACGGTCTGAACGCTCACCGCCAAAGTTGCGACCACCACCACGACGCTCACCACCTTGTTTACGACCACCACCGCCATTACGACGTGGACGTTCTGGTGCTGGAGATGGCTCTAAGCCTTCGATTTCAGACACATTTAAACGAGTTTCCAAATAATCTTCCAATGCACGGATTTTGCCACGTTCACGATAAGTCGCCAACGTGACCGCCTGACCTGTACGACCTGCACGACCTGTACGACCTACACGGTGTACATAGTCTTCGCTTTTCATTGGTAAACCGAAGTTAATGACATGGGAAATTGTTGGTACGTCCAAACCACGTGCTGCAACATCAGTTGCAACTAAAATTTTTGCTTTACCTTCACGAATGCTACGTAAACGACGATTACGTACAGATTGTGGCATTGCACCATGTAGTGCAACCACTGAAAAACCCGATTCCGCAAGTTCTTCTGCCAACATATCAGTATCTTCTTGTGTCGAAGCAAACACCACCGCTTGATCTAAAGTTTCATCATTCAACCAATGGGTCAGTAGTTTTTTCTTATGTTCAAAACCATCTGTCCAATGTAACGTCTGCGTAACATCAGTATTGGTGCTATGACCAGTTTCAATGGCAATACGCTGAGGATCATTCATCATTCTTTCGGCAAGTTTGATAATACGATCCGCAAAAGTTGCCGAGAACATCAAAGTTTGTTCACGTTCGCCCGCCAAGTCGCTAATCGCTTCCAAATCTTCCGAGAAGCCCAAATCCAACATACGGTCGGCTTCATCAACAATCAACGCTTTGACTTGATTGAGTTTTAATTGACGGCGATTGACCAAATCCAAAAGACGACCTGGCGTTGCAACCAAAACGTTTGCACCTTTAAGGTTTTGAATTTGTTTCGCAAATGGCATACCACCCATCACCGCAGCAACACGCACACCTTTCATGTGACGCACCAAGGCAATCGCATCTTGGCTCACTTGTTGAGCGAGTTCACGCGTCGGGCAAAGCACCAAAATCGCTGGTGCAGGCATAGCACGCATACGCTCTTTGAAAGAGGCAAAAACCTCACCTTGTTCGGCTAAATTATGTAAAGTGGGTAGTAAAAATGCGGCTGTTTTACCAGAACCTGTTTGGCTGGATACCAAAAGGTCTTTACCCTGTAGTGCAGCAGGAATCGCTTGCTCCTGTACAGGTGTCGGAGCAGTAAAACCTAGGTCATTTAATGCAAGTTGTAAGGATTCGGCAAGAGAAAAATCTGCGAAAGTCATGCTCATAGAGAGTTTCGTCGTATCACGACGCTCCATTTAAAAAATTTAATCTGTTATACATCAGCGTAAAGCGGCAAGCACAGGCTATCTATTACTATATTTTTTAGCAATAAAGTCCGATTTAGAAATGATGTGTCTAAACGCACACATGTTTACGAGCGCAACCTGAAAAATCGCTTAGGCGATTCGGCGCAAAGGGAACGTCCTCTCATTGGACAATATGCGCAGATATAAAAAATAGGGTTTATTTACATGCAGTTTGCATCAATAAACGCTCAAGATATGTTCAGGTAATGAACGGAAGTTTCGTGCGTGGCAAGATTATAACAGTGTTTTTTATCAAAAGATACATATAATTCAATTATGCTGGATTTTAAACAGAATTTTATTGCTGCTGTAATAAATTCTGATACAGCACCGCAATCATATCAGAACGGCTGACAATGCCCAATAGGGTTTTATCCGACTGCACCACGGGCAAATAATTAAATGATTTTTCTACAAAATAAGGAATCAAATCGGTAATATTTTGTTCTGGCGTGACCATCACCACTTGACGGTGCATAATGTGTTTCACTTTATCCTGCCATGCGTTACGAATTTCACTCACCTGTTTAAACCATTCCACCACATCAGACAGGGCTAACGTTCCTACCAATGTATGCTCCACATTGACCACAGGCAAACTCATGATGTTCATTTGTTTAAAGACTTCCAGTGCTTTTAAAATATCGTCCTCGGCGTTGAGATAAATGACATCTTGCGTCATGATGTCGGCACATTGTCCGTCCAATGACAGGCGATGATTGGCGTGTTGCTGTGCTTCTAAAATGATGCTTTCCAAATCGTACTGACTAATATCCAGTAATTCGGTGTGATGTTCCAGTGCATATTCAATATCTTCGGGTTGAATGGTGACTTTTTGCGTTGGCGTTGGGTCTTTTGAGCGTTCATTAAGATGTGCAGTGATGGGATAGTGTCGCCCAATCAAACGATTAAACATTACCGCTAAACCAAGCAATAAAATTGAATTGAGTAACACGGGATAAAGTACAAAATAAAAACCAAGTTGATGTACAGCCTCTCCACCTAATACCGCAGTAATCGCCACCGCCCCGCTTGGTGGGTGTAGCGAATCTGTGGTCATCATTAAAAAGATGGCGAAACCGACTGCCACGCTAAAAGCAATGGTTAAATCGGCAATCCATAAGGTTGCAGCAACCCCAATAATTGCCGCCAGTGTATTGCCAACCAAGACATTCCAGGGCTGTGCCAAAGGGCTAGAAGGTACAGCAAACAATAGGACTGATGATGCACCCATCGGGGCGATATACCACGCATTTATCCCACCCAGAATATACCAACTGAATAATGATGATAGAGCCAACCCCAACAATGCCCCCAAACCGCAGAGCAAACGCTCTTTAATGGGTAAAACTTTAAAATTGGGTTTTAGGGTTTCTATCCAATGGAATTGTCGTGTTTTCACTCACAGACCTATGCTGATAATTTCTTGCACGCAAAGTATAAGTGAATCTTTAAAAATATGTATTTAATTTATATCTTATTAATATGAATGTTTTTGATATTTAAACCAGTTTTTCATTTAAATAACGCCAATAGCGTTTTGGCAAATACTGCACATGTAATTTCACATTTTTACGCTCCTTAATATTGATACTGGCAAAATAATCTTTCCAGAGCTGGTCATATAACAACTCCTGTTCGTCCAACTCGATGCTAAAACGCTGGCTTGAACCAATATCTAGGGTCGCATCAATCTCTTTAGCCGTCAGTGATACCTCATGTACATCGTGCAAATCATAATAAATACCATAATCTCGCTGTTCATCATAAATCAGCCAGCGTTGGTCTTGGTAACGACGTTTAAAATGCGGCTGAATCAACGGTAATACATTAAAATCTGGACGTACCAAACTTAAAAACAAACCATCATCAGTTTTTTTAAAACGAACAAACGCTTCCATGCGATGTTTTTCCCGACCAACTTTTTTTGCCCATTGAGCAATCGCCAAGACACTAGGGTGCATATAGTTTTTCTCTACCCGATTTTTACTGCGAAAGATATACAGGCAATAGGTAAATAAATGCTGATACGCCTCCAGAGATTCGGAAAAGTACGCAAAATAAAACTGTTTTAATGATGATGCCGAAATTCGCTGACCTAATGCTGACCAGACCCGTCCTGCCTGTTGTTCATTACTTGGTACATCAATCGTGGTGGCAAATAAGCCATGTTGTGAACCACCATATAATGCCAGCTCTACATCAAATTCCTTAAACTGAAACGCCCGAAACACACAGCTTAATAGCCCCGTCATCGAACCATCAAAATAATAATGTACCACCTCCGCCATGCCTAGAATCCCAAGCTCAACTGTGGCGTAAGCTGTTTGATATATTTTGATGAAGCGTTTTGTAAAATCTGCTGCCGAATTTGCTGCGGTTGTACCTCTTTCTGAAAGCGTGGACTATCTTCACAGCGAATAAAAAATTTTGCCCGTTGATATGCCACGCCCAGACGTTTAAGCAAATCGTCATGTATCTTGCCAAAACGTCGAGCCTGTACAATTTTCTTGGCAGATTTTACCCCGATACCAGGTACACGTAGAATCATACGATAATCGGCACGGTTTAAATCGACAGGAAATTGTTCGTGGTGTCGTAATGCCCAACTGAGTTTTGGGTCAATTTCCAAATCCAGATTGGGATATTGGTCATTGACAATTTCATCGGCAGCAAAGCCATAAAACCGCATCAACCAGTCACTTTGATACAAACGGTTTTCCCGTAATAAAGGTGGTGCAGAACCCAACACAGGCAACAGATGATTCTCGGTATTGATGGGGATATAGCCTGAGTAATACACTCGTTTTAGCTTAAATTCCTTATAATGACGGTCTGCCATCAACAATACATCTTGGTCGGTTTCCTGATGTGCTCCGACCACCATTTGCGTGGTCTGCCCTGCTGGGACATATTTCGGTACATGCTTGATGATTTGTCGCTCGTCTTTGAGTTGAATCAGCCTATCCCGAACCAGCCCTAAATCTTTTTGCACCTCCTGATGGGATTTTTCAGGGGCAAATTGCTTTAAACCACTTTCAGTCGGCATTTCCAGATTGATACTCATACGGTCGGCATATAGACCTGCTTCATGGATTAACTCTGGCGAAGCTCCAGGAATGGTTTTAAGATGGATATAGCCATTAAAGTTTTCTTCCAGACGTAGTTTTTTTACCACTTGCAGCATACGCTCCATGGTATGGTCAGCCGATTTAAAAATCCCTGAGCTTAAAAATAGCCCCTCAATATAGTTACGTCGATAAAAGTTAATGGTTAAATCCACCACCTCCTGTACGGTAAATGCCGCCCGTTTCACATCACTGGAACGACGGGATACACAGTAGGCACAGTCGTAAATGCAGACATTGCTAAACAGGATTTTCAGTAGGGATACACAGCGTCCATCTTCGGTATAGCTATGGCAAATGCCCGAATGACTGGCATCACCCAGACCTTTATCCTTATTTTTACGGTTACTGCCACTGGACGAACACGATACGTCGTATTTTGCAGCATCGGCAAGGATTTGCAATTTTTCCCGAATACGTTCTGACATGCGATTCACCACGTTAAATCTCTGTGGGGAAAACCTTAGCATAGGCATTAGGTGAAAATAAGGGGCTTAAAGATGCTTTGCGTCACGGATTGTCGTGTTAATAATGTGTTTTATTTTTAAATGTAATGGGCTTGGTGTGTAATAGATGAGGCTTTCTGCATCAAAAAATCATCAAAATCAAAAGGGACAGGGTCACCGCTTTGCTCACCCTCAATCAGTGCCTGACGCAATGCGATAAGTTGCTGTTCATTTTGAATGTCTAGTGTCATCATCTACATCTCATATACAGGTATTTCCTGATGATATAATACTTTGCCATTGCCGACAAAATCCTTATACTTAGTGCCAATTTTTTCAAAAATAATGGATACGACATGAGTCGGGCGATTTCACATATTGATACCTTTCAGGGCTTAATCCTCGCCCTACAAAACTACTGGGCGGAGCAAGGCTGTGTCGTGCTACAACCTTATGATTTAGAAATGGGTGCAGGTACGTTCCACACTGCAACATTTTTACGAGCTTTAGGCCCTGAAACATGGAATGCCGCTTATGTACAGCCCTCACGTCGTCCGAAAGATGGTCGTTATGGCGAAAACCCCAACCGTTTACAGCATTACTATCAATTTCAGGTGGTGTTAAAACCAAACCCAAGCAATATCCAGCAGCTTTATTTAGATTCATTAAAAGCGATTGGGATTGATACTTTAACGCACGACATTCGTTTTGTGGAAGATAACTGGGAATCGCCAACGTTAGGGGCATGGGGTCTTGGTTGGGAAGTTTGGCTAAACGGTATGGAAGTTACCCAGTTTACCTATTTTCAACAAGTCGGTGGCGTAGAATGTTACCCAGTAACAGGTGAAATTACTTACGGTTTAGAACGTCTAGCCATGTATTTACAAGGTGTTGATTCAGTTTATGATTTGGTCTGGACAAAAGGTCAATTTGGTACTGTGACCTATGGTGATGTGTTCCATCAAAACGAAGTGGAACAATCAACCTATAACTTTGAGCAAGCACCTGTCGATAAACTGTTTGAACTGTTTGATTTCCATGAATCGGAATCCAATCGTTTAATGCAGGCTGAATTACCATTACCTGCTTATGAACAAGTGGTCAAAGCCTCGCATACCTTTAACTTGCTTGATGCTCGTGGGGCGATTTCGGTGACAGAACGTCAGCGTTATATTTTGCGTGTGCGGACTTTGGCTCGTGCCATTGCTCAAAGTTATGTGCAATCTCGTGCCAAGTTAGGTTTCCCAATGGCAGAACCGCATTTGCGTGATGAAGTGTTAGCACAGCTTAAAGCCCAAGCCGATGCGGAAGCCTTACTCCATAAAGCCAATGCGGAAATGGCGAAAAACTAGCATCTGTTCAGGAAAACGAAAATGCCAAGCGTAATGATTGAAGTTCGACGTGAATATACAGCAGAACAGGAAATAGCAATAATTGATGCTGTTCAATCGGCTTTGGTTAAACATTTTCAAATTCCTGCAAAAGACAAACATATTCGTTTTTTCGCGCACTTACCGCATCGTTTTGCTTGCCCACCTGATCAGGAACAATCTGAGTTTTATACACAAATTAGCATTGATGCGTTTGCTGGACGCTCGTTAGAAGCTAAGCGCAATCTATATCAGGGAATAGTCAGTAATCTGGCATTATTGGGTATTTCTCCAAATTATGTGTCTATTCTGATTCGTGAAATTCCCCTTGAAAATTGGGGCATCCGTGGTGGTCAAGCGGCCTGTGATATAGATTTAGGCTTTAAGGTGAATGTTTAACATGTGCCCTAATCCAGATTCCATTGTGCATTATGGCATTGCAGATGAAAGAAAAAGCATCGACCAAGCGGTTGCTAAAAATCAATGGGTCGGTGCTGCCAACAATACCAAATGGTCAGAGTTGGTCAAAGCCATACAAGACTTTGAGAATTGGCGACCACGTTATCGTACCTGTTGGCTGACCAATGGTTTTATCAGTCATTGGGATGCTGAATGGTTTGAACATTTGCCCTATCCCTTAGCAGGGGTCTTATGGCTAGATCTAAACACGACAGAGCGGCAGTTGGACAAATCGTCAGGACAGCAAAAAATGATTGACCATTCGCTACAACTGAAAGATTTATTAACAAACATTGGTTTGGAATTTGAGCAGAAACAGGATGTGATTCGAATTTGGGGCTATTTACCCAAAGATGAAACCGACTTCCCGCCGCAAGCCAATTTCACCCCAGCAAAAAATATTTATTTGGACACTTGGACATGACCCATACTGTTTTATTTGAACTTGGCTGCGAAGAATTACCGCCAAAAAGCCTAAAAAACCTACGTGACGCGCTAAAAAGCCAAGTTGAAAGTGGCTTAAAGGATGCTGGATTAGCCTTTGACAGTATTGATGCTTATGCTGCCCCACGTCGTTTAGCATTAAAAATCAATGCGATTGCAGCCCAACAGCCTGATAGTCAAAAACGCTTTGATGGTCCTGCGGTGCAAGCGGCGTATGATGCAGAAGGTAATCCAACTAAAGCCCTTGAGGGGTTTTTACGAGGTCAAGGGATTACAAAAGAACAAGTTTCAACCTTTAATGCAGGTAAAGTTGAAAAAGTTTGCTATTTAAAAGACATTCAAGGTCAAAGCCTTGATGAGTTATTGCCAAATATTTTACAAACAGCACTCGATAATCTACCGATTGCCAAGCGTATGCGTTCGGCGGCTAGTCGTACCGAATTTGTCCGTCCTGTACAGTGGGTTGTCCTACTTAAAGACAATCAGGTGATTGATGCCACCATTCAGGATTTTAAAGCCAGCAATCAGACTTACGGACACCGTTTCCATGCACCTGAAGCGATTACCTTAAATCATGCTGATGATTATCTTGATGCGTTGCGTGCAGCGAAAGTGATTGCTAATTTTGAAGAACGCCAAGCCATGATTGATGAGCAAGTGAAAAAACTTGCCGATGAGGTGAATGCGATTGCGATTGTCCCTACCGATTTGCGTGATGAAGTGACCAGTCTGGTTGAGTTTCCAGTCGCTTTGCGTGCCAGTTTTGAACAGCGTTTTTTAGCTGTGCCACAAGAAGCCTTGATTACCACGATGCAGGATAATCAAAAATATTTCTGTTTAGTGGATAAAAATAATAAGTTACAACCGTATTTTATTACCATCTCAAATATTGAGTCAAAAGACCCAATACAAATTATTGAAGGGAATGAAAAAGTCGTGCGTCCACGTTTAAGTGATGCCGAATTTTTCTTTTTACAAGATCAAAAACAACCACTTGCTTCTCGTAAAGACAAACTGAAGAACATGGTATTCCAAGCCCAACTTGGCACGCTTTGGGAAAAAACCGAACGTGTGGCGAAATTGAGCGTTGCGTTATGTCAATTTACAGGGGCTTCAGCTTTAGATGCAGAAAAAGCTGCTTTCTTATCCAAATGTGATTTAACCTCTGAATTGGTTGGAGAATTTCCAGAACTACAAGGCATTGCAGGCACATATTACGCACGTCTTAAGGGCGAAAATGATGAAGTTAGTGAAGCCTTAGGCGAACAGTATTTACCTAAGTTTGCAGGTGATGAATTACCCAAAACCAAAACAGGTACAACCCTTGCGCTTGCTGACCGTATGGTGACATTGGTTGGGATTTTTGGCATTGGTCAAGCTCCAACAGGTTCTAAAGACCC